>CAYGTU010000060.1:0-15805 GCA_964352945.1 uncultured Bacteriovoracaceae bacterium | reverse complement strand
TGGCATACTGGTGTATTGCGTCTTCTAAATCATCAGCATTCTTAGTTGTTTTTAAAAAGTTTTTTACTGAGTTTGACCAATAAATATTTTCACATTCAGCTTTTGAATAATCAGAAAATTCAATTTTAAAATTATTTATATTCACTAGATCAGTTGGAGTAATTTTTTCAATTTCAATTACATCTAAAACTTTTTGATTTTCTTCAAGAGCTTTTTTAAATTCTTCCGTACAAGGAATAAAATTTGTCAGATCCGTTTTATAATAGGGTTTAGAAAAATGCTCTTCCCCTTCTCTAAGCTCCATTGGAAGTTTGATCTTACTATCAAATTCTCTAAACTCTCCGTCCTTATAGAAAAGAGGAGATTTACTCATTACTGATTCAACCGGAGTTCCAAGTAAATTAAGAAATAATTCTCTTTGCTCTTCGCCTCTGATTTGCTGAACTTTTACACTTAAATCTTTTTGAAGATTATCAAAGGTAACTTTGTTTGTAGTTACCAACACAACTTCCTCTCCAGCAGTAAAAAGCTTATAGAATTTATTAACTGCAGCTAGGCTTTCACCTATGACTACATTTTTAACAAATTTTTTCTTATTATCATTCGTTGATGTTTCTTCAACTTTTCTAAATGAACGGATACCAAAACCCATGAGTCCTCTCCATCAATTTTATTGACTGTGTGTTATTTAAAAATTGTATCGAAGAAATACCTTATCGAATAGCTAATTTATCGCCTGGAAAAATTCTTCCTTTACGAGCGAGATCAAAATTAGACCGAATGATTGTATTAAGAGGTACACCAGTTTTTCGTGACACACTCCACAATGTGTCACCTTTTTTAACTGTATAGTACTCTGTTGGATTTTCTATTAACTTACCTTTCTTTTTAGCACGAGCTAATTGGCGTCTTAAATTATTTCTACGTACAACAGATTTCCTTGGTAATTCATAAAGATCAGAATACATATCATTTTTATTCGTGTGATCTTTGTGAAAGGGAAGAACGATTTCTGTACGACTAGCTAATTTTTGTTTGGGATCATGATTAACATTTAAAGAAGCAATAACTCTACTTGGAACTTTAAACTTTTTAGCAACATCATCAAGGCGAGCCTTTCCACGTAAAACATATCTTTTGTAATCATCAGCACTAAAATCTTTATCTAAACTAACTGACTTCCAATCACTTCTATAACCTGAAGGAATTTTTAAAATATAATTTTCAGCTAGTGGTGTTTGCCATCTTAATAATTCTGGATTTAGTTCTTTAATATCTTCAAAATCAACACCAAGTGTTTGAGCGACTTTATACAAGTCACTATTTGGTGCTACTTCTACTTCATCAAAATCGAGGTGATCTTTATACTCGATATTTGTAAATCCAAAAGACTTTAAGTTCTTTCCAATAATGGCAAGGGCCATAATTTTTGGAACATAATTTTTTTGTTCATCTTTTAAATAACGGCCACGATTAATTTTCCAAAAATTTCTCGTTCTATATCTTTTGATAGCACGATTAACTTTTCCAGGACCTGCATTGTATGAAGTCATAGCAAGTTCCCAGTTACCAAAGGATTGGTAAAGATCTCCCAGATATTTTCCTGCTGCTTTTGTTGCTTTAATTGGATCGCGTCTTTCATCAACAAAATAATCTATTTTTAAGCCGTATCTTTTTCCTGTGTAAGACATAAATTGCCAAGGCCCAACTGCTTTTGCCCAAGATTTTGCATTCTGGTGAAAACCACTTTCGGCCATTGATAAATAAATTAAATCTCGAGGAAGTCCTTGATCAAAAAGAATTTTACTCATTACTGGAGCAAGTCTTCCTGCTCTTGAAGTATAGCGCTCGAATTGCCCTCTACCTCTAGTCGTAAAATAATTAATCCACTTCATTACGTCTTTATTGTAAACAACTGGGATATCAAAATATTTGTGTTGAAGATTTAAGTGTTCAGCACCATAGAGATAATAAGTTTTTTTGTTAGCATCCTTAAGAGAATACGTTGTAGAGCTACCAGAGATACAATCAACGCAATCCGGGATCTCGCCCTCAGTGAGAAGATCTTCATTTTTCTCACTCTCATATTTTGAAATATCAATTTTCTGATTTTTACCGTTTTTTACTGGATCACTTGAACAAGCAACTACTAGGCTTAATAACCCTAGGATTATTAATTTTCTCTTTATATATGTCACTCCAAAAACTCCTTTTTACAGTAACTTAGCTGAATTCCTTTTCAGCTCCATGCATTATTATAACACAGTTCTTTTATTAACTATTAGCTATTTTGCCATCTTTTGCTCTTCTTTTACAAGCAGAGAATCTACCACAATTGAACCAATTGAGTCGCCTAGGACATTTACTACCGTTCTAAACATATCAAGTATTCGGTCAACCGCTATGATAATTTGGATTCCTTCAAGGGGTAGCCCCACAGAGCCCAATACGATGGTCATTGTCACCAAACCCGCACCAGGAACGGCTGCTGCGCCTACAGCAGCTAAAGAAGCGGTGACAAAAATAATAATTTGCTGGGCAAAAGTAAGGTCAATTCCATAGATTTGAGCAATAAAAACTGTGGCAACAGAAACATATAAAGCAGTTCCATCCATATTAATTGTGGCACCTAGTGGCAAAACAAAATTTGCTGTTTTAGCTCTAACTTTTAAATTTTCAGTCACACATTCCATTGTTATTGGAAGTGTTGCCGCACTTGATGAAGTTGAAAACGCAGTCAAAACTGCGCCGGTCATATTTTTTAAAATACTCAGTGGTGAATTTTTTGAAGTCCAGCTTCCTAAAAATAAAAGTAAAGTTGCGTGAGTAAATAATCCAAGAATTACTACTCCCATATATTTTCCAAGGGATTCAAGAGCGCTTAAACCACTCATCGCCACAACATCAATCATTAAAGCAAAAACTCCAAAAGGTGCTGCTTTCATCACTCCATTTGTTAACACGTGTGAGAGAGCTTCAATACTACTCATCACCTTACTAAAAGCTGTGGCTTCTTCTCTAACAAATAAAGCACCTAAACCTATAAGCATGGCAAAGACAATTACCTGTAACATTTTATTTCCGGCCATAGCTTCAACTGGATTTGTAGGAACGCTCGTTACAGCAACATCAACAATAGTTTCGATTAAACCTTTTTGTTCGCTCTTAACTTCTTTTTGAGGAGCTTCTTTTGCTGAACTCATAGTTGCTTTGGAATTATCGACAACAGTTATATTTGAATTTTTTCCTGGTGAAATAATATTTACTAGAAGGAGTCCGATCAACACGGCCACAGATGTTGTTGCTGTATAGTAGATCACTGCTTTTTTACCCATTCGACTTAAATTTTCTGGTTCACCAAGATTTAGAATTGCTCCATATACTGAAGAGAAAACAAGAGGAATAATAATCATCTTTAATAAACGAATAAATATAGTTCCGACTGGTTTTGTATATTCTGAAAACTCTGGATGTCCTGAATAATAAAAAATTAATCCTACTATTAGTCCTAAAATGACAGACATTCCTATTCTTTTTGCTGCTTTTTGCGAATCTGTACTCATTCTCTTCCCTAAGTTTTGTGTTACAATTGAAAAATGAAAATAGTGATATTGATCATAGCATTGATATTTTTAAATATCCAATTAGCTCAGAGCAAAGTGACGACGCCTAATTTTGATTTTAAGTTGAGCAATCTGGACCAGTATTTACCTGGAAGTAAAAAACAAGATATTGATAAAAATAATACTACGGGTAAGCATCAATTTGGTGGTGGCAGAGGAAGTATTTGGAAATATCAAGTAAAGCATCAACGATATTTTTTTGAAATGTATATTCAATTTCAAGATGATGTTGTTACAGATTTTTATGTGATGTTACCGAGTTATTTTTTACACGATATTTTTCATCAAAGTCTTATTACCCAATTTGGGATGCAAGATAAATTTCTCAATGAAAATGAACATTCAATTTATGTTTGGAGTAAAGTAAAAGGCATGAGAATTTTCTATGAAGCTGCCTGCACGATTCAATGCTTTCCTATTTATTATTCAGTGATAGGTCTAGATATCGTAAAAACAATGAATGGATTTACTCCAATTATAGAAGCACTTGCTGATAGATCTGTAATCAACTAAGCATTAACAGATGGTGTTGCCCTATTTTCAAAATTTTCTTTGGGATAAACAATTCCATCTACTTTTCCTGCTAATTCAAACATAATTGTTTGCAGGCTTTTAGGTAAACCAGAGTATGAAAAATAAGCTGTTTTAGTCATTAAAAAACTATAAAGCTCACTACTATTCATTGATCGGGTTTTTCCTGACATGGTTTCATCTAATCTTATGATCTCAAAAGGTGCCGAAATTTTTCTTGTACCCTCTTTTGAATATATTAAATCTTTTTTTACATCAAAGAATACTACTTCAAAATTTACTTCACTAGGTTTTTGAATAACTATTCCTTCTGTAACAACATTTGCCCAAAAACCTACAACTCCAAATTCAGCTAATGACCAATTTAAATATCTTCTTAAAGTAATTGATAAAGCAGTAACATCATCCGCATTTTCAAAATCACAAATATATCCTAAGTCCCAAACACGAGTATTAAAGGAATAAACCATCATTGCTATTCTGTGATAGCGATAAACAAAGTAATTTTTATTAGGAGTGATTTGTTCTTTTCCGTAGATATCTAATTCTGATCTAACAGAATTAATTGATCGAGCCAGCGTTGCGGTAGCTTTTGAAAAATCCAACATTCTATAAGGTTGTTTCTTTTTTAAAATATTTTTATATACATCTTCGCTTATCTCTTCAAACTTATGTTCAGTAAGAAAAATTTTTATTTTTTCAATATTCTCATCATGACTAGTTCTAATAAAAATATTGAACGTGTTGCCTGGGTTAAATTGAAAATACACATTTTTTGATTCCATAGAGACTCCATATAACTTTCACTTGATACCTATCGCCAAAATTGTCATTCAATTGAGAAATCAAAATAGTATTTATTTAAACAGAAAAAAATGCCTACCCAGTGAAATTAAGTACTTACAACGCGTCATTTATAAATAAGAATTGACATTAAAGCTTATGAATTTTATATATATGCGTTCATAAATGGATAAAGTTAGGGTTAAAAGCTGAAATTTTAAACTTCACACCTTTTCTTGCCAAACCTAAGGAGTATGAAAATGTACGCAATTGTTGAGATCAAAGGTCATCAGTACAAAGTTAAGGCCGGAGATATTATCGATGTTGAAAAAATCGATGCTGAAGTTGGATCAAATGTTGATTTTGACCAAGTTCTTTTTGTTGGTGGAAGTAGCCCAAAAGTTGGAGCTCCTACTGTTGCTGGTGCAAAAGTATCTGCAACAATTAAGAGACAGGCTAAGTCTAGAAAAGTAATTGTATTCACAAGAAAGCCAGGTAATCGCCAGAAGAAAAATGGTCATAGACAAAATTACACTTGCTTAGAAATTAAAGATATCAAGGCTTAAGGAGAAAGATATGGCTCACAAAAAATCTGGTGGTAGTACTAGTAACGGTCGTGATTCTAACCCTAAAATGAGAGGGGTTAAAATGTATGGTGGAGAAGCAGTAATACCAGGAAATATTATAGTAAGACAGAAAGGAACTAAGTTTCATGCTGGCGCGAATGTTAAAATGGGAAGAGATTTTACCCTTTATGCAGTAGCTCCAGGAAGCGTTAAATTTTCTCAATATAGTAAGAAAATTAAAATGGTTTCTGTTATTTCAGCTTAATTTAGGCTGTAAAATAAGTAAAAAATACATAGTTATATAGGGAGCATGACGAATGCTCCCTTTTTTATTATAAAAAGCATTATGAGATTTATAGACGAAGTAGAAATTACAATTCAAGCCGGAAACGGTGCTAATGGCTGTGTCCATTTTCGTAGAGAAAAATTTGTTTCTGAAGGTGGCCCTGATGGTGGTGAC
Organism: uncultured Bacteriovoracaceae bacterium; assembly: GCA_964352945.1. GTDB lineage: Bacteria > Bdellovibrionota > Bacteriovoracia > Bacteriovoracales > Bacteriovoracaceae > CAYGTU01. Next base: position 9,842 of record CAYGTU010000060.1, on the reverse strand, counting down.
GGCGGAAGCGGTGGAGACATCTATTTTGTTGCTGATGAAGGAACAAATACTCTAGTTAACTTTAGAGGCAAGAAGCTATACAAAGCTGAAGATGGTGGTAAAGGCGCAAAACAAAAGCGTTTCGGTAAAACGGGTGAGCACCTCTTTATTAAAGTACCTCCTGGTACTTTGCTATTTGATAAATTAACAGGAAATTTAATTCATGATATTTCTGAGCACGGAAAAGAAATCCTTGTTGCTCGTGGTGGAAAAGGTGGACTAGGTAATCCAAATTTTAGAACACCAACAAATCAAGCTCCGGACTTTGCTCAAAAAGGAAAGCCTGGTGAAATCCTTGATTTAAAATTAGAACTAAAATTATTAGCTGATGTCGCGCTTATTGGTTTACCCAATGCTGGTAAATCGACATTAATATCTTCAATCTCTGATGCGCGTCCTAAAATTGCTGACTATGCCTTCACTACCCTAGAGCCAAATTTAGGTGTGGTGAAAATTGGTGAGCAATCTCTTTGTGTGGCCGATATCCCGGGATTAATTGAAGACGCTGCTGAAGGAAAAGGTTTAGGTCATAAGTTTTTAAAGCATATTGAAAGAACTGCTGCTTATGTACACTTAATTGATTGCTCAATGTTTTTAGAGCCATTTGAAGCAATTGAAGCTTATTCAATCGTAAAAGCAGAGCTTTTAAAATATAAAGAAGAAATTTCTTACAAAAAAGAGATCGTTTGTTTAACAAAAATAGATGCTATGTCTGAAGAAGAAATTGAAAAATTTAAATCTGAACTTGAAGTACACTTAGATAAAACTGTTTTACCTATTTCAAGTGTTTCAGGTAGAAATATAGAACAATTAAAACATTTAATGATGAGTACAAAATTTTTAAATTAGAGGATCCTAAATAATGAGCAATGAATTTGTAAAAAGTGAAATAAGTAAAATTATAACCAACCCAGACTTTCAATATCCTTCCAATATGGCCTATGCAGCAAGTTGGATCATTGCTAACTTTAAAGGTATAAATTTAAAAATATTTGACGTAAAAGAATCAAGCTCTCTTTGTGATTTCTATGTTATTGCTTCAACTACCAATGCAGTACAATCTAGAGCTATCTGTGATGAAATTCTTGTTAACTTAAAAAATAATGGCATGAAAAATATTTCAACTGAAGGCTTATCTGATGCTGAATGGGTTTTAATTGATTTTGGTGATATTATTATTCACCTCTTTCAAGAAAATAGCAGAGATATTTATAATCTTGATAGCCTTTGGATGAATATGCCTCAATTAAAAATTCCAAACGATTATTATCATTCAAATTTAGATGTAAATTCGAACAATAATAACTCTGATAGCTCAGGTAAATTCTTTTAATGAGCTCAGTTGTCTCGCTCATTGTAGTAGGCAAACTCAAAGATAAAAATCTTGAAATTATTGAAAATGAATACTTAAAACGAATCAAAGATCCTGTTTTAAATATCTATGAAGTTAAAGCAATGGCCCTAAATAAAGAAGCTGAAACTAAAGAGATTCTAAAAGAAGCCGTAAAAATTTCCAAGGGAAAAGATTATCATCTCGTACTACTTGCTGAGACTGGTCATGAATTTGATTCGAAAAAGTTTTCATCTTGGCTAAGCACAAAATTAGAAACCTTTAGTAACCTCATTTTTGTTATAGCCGGTGCTGAAGGTCATTCTGATGAGATTTTGAAATTAGCGCATGATAAATTATCTCTTTCACGGCTGACATTTCCCCATAAAATAGCGAGAATACTATTTGTAGAACAGTTTTATCGGGCCCAAACCTTAAGGATTGGACATCCCTACCATAATTGAGGAACGAATGAGCAAAATCAAAAATATTGGAATACTTTCATCAGGTGGGGATGCTCCTGGAATGAATTGTGCTATTAGATCAGCCGTTAGAACTGCTCTTTTTCATCAATTAAATATTTTTGGAATCTACCGCGGCTTCTCTGGATTACTTGCAAGTGAAGTTGAACAACTTGGAGCTTCAAGTGTGGGTAATATTATTCAACGTGGAGGAACTATCCTTCAATCATCACGTTGTACTGAATTCCATAAAGCAGAAACTAGAAAACTAGCTAAAGGCATTTTAGATTTAAATAAAATAGATTCCCTCATTGTTATTGGTGGAGATGGTTCATTTAATGGAGCACATGCACTTCATACTGAAACAGGTATCCCAGTAATTGGAATTCCAGGTACAATTGATAATGATATTTCCAATACAGAATATACAATTGGATTTGATACAGCTCTTCACACTGCAATTGAAGCTGTAGATAAAATTCGAGACACGGCTTCAAGTCATGCTAGAACTTTTATTATCGAAGTTATGGGAAGAAACTCATCTGAAATTGCTAGTCATGTAGGTGTTTGCACAGGGGCTGAAAATATTCTTCTGCCAGATCAAAAAGTTGATTACCCTCAAATTGTAAGTGATATAAAAAGAGGTATGGCCAGAGGAAAGAATTCTTCGATTTTAATTGTAGCTGAAGGCCCTGTTGCTGGAAGAAGTTATAAGATTCAAGAAGAACTTAAAAAATCACATAACCTTGATGCCCATGTTTGTATTTTAGGACATATTCAAAGAGGCGGAAGCCCAAGCCCTGTAGATAGATTTCGTGCTTCAGTCATGGGAAATCTTGCTGTCAAAGCTTTAATTGATGGTAATTTTTGTCACGCTACAGTTTATAAAAATGGTCATATCTTTTTAGAAGAATTAAAAAATTGTCTTGGAAAAAGAAATGAAGCTCAACCAGCAATTATAGAATTAGCGAATACACTTTCTATTTAAAATTACTGTAAAAATTTTAATTTGGGGATACCACTTAAAAGATGTTCTCCTTCAATATTATAAAAGCTTGAGGCATTTCCTGAGCCTATATATTTGATTGAATCAATTGATTTACTTTTTAATTTTTCATATAACTCTCCTTCTATTGCAGGATCCAAGGGATGATAATAAATATTTCCCATACTGTTTACATGCCCACTGCTAATACAATCAGAAAGTGTATTTATTTTTATAACTTCGGCTAAATGCCAATAAGCTAAGAGCAAAGGTAATTCAAACCACTTAATATCACTCCACTGACATTCTTTAATAAGCTCATCACACTCTACACAGAGAATATACTTTCTCTTAGGAATTTTTATCTCTCTTACTTTAGATAAGTAGATAAATTTCTCTTTAATCGTTTTGGAGAATTTCCCTAAGCCCGTTATTTCTAAACCGGGGACACCCTTAGTCGAATAAGCAAAAATTGTAATGGGTACTAAAGCCCTATTTGATTTAACATAAGTTTGAATCTGTGTTTGCATCATTACCTCCACCGAAGGTATTGCAAAATAAAAAATCTTTTTAGTTTTTTAAATATTTGAAATTAAAGAGAATTTAAATCCACTTGAGTAGATTCTTCACTTTTAGCACTAAAGTAACAGTTAAGATTATTTTCTGTAATAGAGCTATGTACAAGATCAAGAGTCATGGCCAAATCTTTTTGGACCTCGTTGCAAGCACTCGTTGAGGCACAATAAGTTTTATTAGAAACACAATTATATTTAAACACTATACGGTTTCCACTTTGGCAGATAACTTTTTTTGTTTTGGTATCAATAAATCCGCGAATTAAATTCTTAGTAATATTTTTTTTACAAAAATCTACTACTGACGTTTTTTTACTCATACAAATTAGTTCTTTTGAATTAGCAATATCAATAAGTGGTGAAGTAGATCCGAATACAGCTTGGCAAACTTCTCCCCAACTGTATTCTTTTTTTTCTGATCCATAAACATCATATTGAGTGATGTTCGAGTAAGCATTTAATGAAATTAACATTAAAAAAATAAATTTCATCCTAACCTGGGAATAATCCTCTAAGCTTCATTGCAATTTGAATTCGCTCTGTAGCTGTTATGATCGCTGCTTTTTTCATATCTACATTATATTTATCTCTAGAGAAACATACAAAATCAAAAGCTTGTTTTAAAATATTGTGTAAACGCTTATTAATTTCATCTAAGTCCCAAAAGAAATGCTGTAATCCTTGTACCCATTCAAAATATGAAACTGTAACACCACCAGCATTACAAAGAATATCTGGAATAATGAAAACACCTTTTGCTGATAAGTAATCAATTGCATCTATATCTAGAGGACCGTTAGCACCTTCAGCAATAATTTTTGCTCTTACAGTTTCGCAGTTTTTCTTAGTGATAACTCCACCAATTGCAGCTGGAACAAAAACATCAACATCTAATGCGATTAATTCTGCATTAGTAATTGCATCCGCTTTTGGATAGCCCTTTAAAAATCTATGTTCTTTTACATATTTTTCTACATCAGCGATATCTAATCCCTTAGCATTATAGATTCCACCCGTAACATCTGATACTGCTACAATTTTCGCTCCTTGAGCTGATAAATCATAAGCAGCAGGAATAGCAACTTTACCAAAACCATGAAAGGCAACAGTTGTACTTGAATCAAGACGTTTTCCTAATTGTTCATAAGCAAAATTAATACAAAATGCTACACCTTTTCCTGTTGCATCACTTCTACCGGCCGAACCACCGATTGCCATTGGCTTTCCAGTAACAACACCTTGAACTGCATATCCTGCATATTGAGAATATGAATCCATAATCCACGCCATTGTTTGCCCATCAGTTCCAATATCAGGAGCTGGAACATCTTTATCTGGACCAATGAATGGACCAATTTCCGTAGCATATCTTCTTGTGAGTGCTTGAAGTTCTTGACGAGAAAGTAAGTTTGGATCAACTTTAATCCCACCTTTTGCTCCACCTAAAGGTAAACCCATAAGTGCACATTTAAATGTCATAAGCATAGCAAGGGCAGCAGTCTCAGAAAGATCAACATGCTCATGATAACGTATTCCACCCTTACCAGGGCCTAATGTCATATTATGTTGAACTCGATAACCTTCAAAAACTTTTACTGTTCCATCATCTAATCTAATCGGAACAGAAACTTGAATAGCTCTCTTTGGATATTTAAGTCTCTCTAAAACGTTTGGATCTAATTTCATAATTGATCCAGCCATTTCTAATTGGTTTAAAGCATCTTGATACATTGGGCTTGAAAGTAAGCTCATGAAAACCTCGTTTTAAATTTTATTTGGAATGAAAATATAACAAATGCTTGAGAATGTCGCTAATTTATTGGCTAAAATGAGATACTATAACGCGCAGAGACACGGCGCTCTATGGGGTCGATTTCTTGTTTGATTTCTTCTTCAGATTGATCTGGCGAATAAATTTGAGATAGTCTTAAAGACAGTGGTCCATAAATATTTTTATCTACTACAAATTCATAAGCTGTAGTAATCGTATTGTAGTCAGCTAGCCAGTATAAACCTAGTTTTCTATAGCGTTTATCCACTAGAACTTCTGTATCACCGCCGTTTGAATATCTAATTCTCACATCCGCAATACTAGATTCGATCAGAAAATCCAACATTTTTCTTAAAGGAAGTGGCCTAAACTTTAAAGCATATTCAAATTCAGATACCTTCCCTCTTTTTACTAAACCTCTTCTTTCTAATTCTTTATCAACAATATCGGCAACAACGTCATTATTTCTATTCTCAATTACTTCTGATTGTTTTTGCTCATTATTTTCTTCACGATAAGAATCCCACCATGATCTTAAATCATCTTGTATTGGATCCCCTGCTACTCTTGTGAAATATCGAATTAATTCAATCTTATAAACATCATCTTTTTGAGCTTGAGTTGGACCGAATCTAATTTCATCATCCTCAAATCCCCAATTATAAAAAAACTGCTCTCTTTCTACCCAGTAATCAACCTTATCTTTTAGCCTTTGAAGCCTGTCATATTTAAAATCAAAAAGTGTATTTCTTAAACGTTCATCGTATTCAACTGGAACAACAATAACATCATCATCAATAATATAATTGGCAGGATCTCTCTGATTAGCTGGATTTCGGGAATAATCAACTTCAACTAAGGACTGAGCAAAGGTGCCCATGCAAAATAGCATAGTTAGCATCCCTAACTGGAAGTAATATAACCAATGTCTAAGGTTTTTACATTTTTCCAACATTTTTATCTCATTTTCCCCTATCTAAATAGCTGAATTTACAGATATTTTAGACCTCTCTAGTTATATATAGAGCAAGCCTTATGCCAACCTCAAACTGGGTAAAAATGGGGAGAATTTAGAGTAAAATAAGGAAATTTAGACCTGAAAATATAAGACATTGATATGTAACCCAACGGATTACATATCAACCATACCTTTAGTTTCTTCAATAAGTTTTTTCATCATACGTTTCATTTCAGGATCAATTTCTTTTTCATTGGCCCTAGCATTCATTGCTTTAATAAACATAGATGCAGTTAAACCTTTAACTGAAGGTTGATTAGCAGAAGTTTTTCTCACTGTTGCTGACTGACCTTTTATTAATTTTTTTAACTGACTTCTTTTAACAATACTACCAGCTATAATTTTATTTTTAATTGTTTCTTTTAGACTTTTTTCAGGAATTGCATCCCATTCTAATAAAACATATTTTTCAATGTTATGAACTTTTGCTGCTTCTTTAATTGCCTTAGGTAATCTTCCAATTAAAATACATCTATGTACTTCAGATTTTGAAATACCCAATGAAGATTGAATTTTTCTTTCACTAGCACCTGTAACTTTTTTATAATTAAAAATAGAATCTGCCTGATCAATATAATGAAGTTCTTCTCTTGATGAGTTTTCAGAAAACTGAATAGCCATCAATTCTTCTTTAGATTTATCTTCTAAAATAAAACAAGGTGCCTCTTTCATATCTGGAAGAGTGCTCATTGCTCTAAATCTACGTTCACCACAAATTAAAACAAATTTTCTGCCTTCTCTATGTAAAACAAGAGGTTGAATTAAACCATTTTCATTAATATTTTTCGCAAGTTCAGCAATTGATTCTTCATTAAACTTAGTTCTAACTTGAGCTCTAACTTCAATATCACTTAATTTAACTTTTTGAAGTTCAGCACCTCTTAAAAGCATTTCATCTGACATTTTAAAAAGTTTTTCGTCAAGTCCTTGAGATAAATCTAATTTCTTAATACTTTTTTTTGATACTCTTGGTGCAAACGATTTTGCCATATAAGAACTCCGTTTCCTTATAAAATTTTATTATAGCCCTAGTGAATCCCAAAGTTTTCTAAAGTCTTTTTTACCTTTAGATTTTCTATTATACATAATAATAGGTTTCTTTAGGGCTATCGATTCTTGCATATCAACTAAATTTCTAACTGGCTCAGAGATATTAAAACTTTGAGAAAGTTCTTCAAGTCTTGTTTGCTCAATTTTTCTTCTAGCATTAACCATGCTTGGAATTATTTGGAATTCTAATTTTGGATTTTCACTCTCTTTAATAATTTCAAAAGTATCTAATAGTTCTTCAAGACCATCAATTGAATAATCTTGAGCTTGGGTAGGGATTAAAATTAAATCACTTGCAACTAAACTCATAATTAATTCATCACCTAGCATTGGAGGAGTGTCGATAATTACATAGTCATATTCATCAGCGATTTCTGATAATCTAAGTTTTAAAAGTCTTTCTTTTCTTCCTGCATTCTTTCTAACTTCATTCTCAGAAAGAATTAAAAGCTTAGCAAGATTTGCAATATGACGTGAAGATGGAATTACAAAAAGATTCTTATGGAAATCCCACTTACCTTCACTTGGAACAATTATATCTGTAATTTCAACATCACCAATTAACCACTCTGGAATTAATGTTCTTTGAACATTTACACCTAAAGTTGAACTTAAATTTGCTTGAGAATCGAGGTCAACTGCAAGTACCTTACTACCTTTGTTGGCTAAATAACATGCTAATTGATAAGCATTCATTGTCTTACCAACTCCACCTTTATTATTTGCAATTGTAATAACTTTCATATCAGTCCTCCCGACATTTGATAAAATAAATCTTATAATAAAATTCTAAAGAAGTTATCACCCTTCGTCAAAGTTTCACTCCAATAATTTTTATGACTTACAGGATTCTGACGATTAGTTGATTGAACTGGTAGGTTATTCATAAATATTTAATTTCTGTTTCTTAATGTCGATAAGACAAATAAGGATAAAACAAAAATGAAATTTATTTTATTTACATTCTTTTTATGTAACCTAGCTTACTCTCAAATTTTTATAAAAGAGTCGCGCTATATTTACAGCGGTAAAGACTATATTGGTTCTCTAAATATACTAAGTGATCTAAATGATGCTGATAAAGATAAGTTACTTAAGCAATTGGAGTTTACCTACAAGGGAATAAAAATTGAACTTAAAGAACGTGATGAGAATTATTTCAAATTTACTGAATCACGTTTTTATTTTGGTAATCACAATAAACTTAACCTCATCGTTAATTTTATAAATTATCCACAAAACGCATCTCAAGAATTTGCAAAACATATTTGTGAAGAAATTCCATGTGATTTTATTTATGAAGGAAATTATATTACTGGTTATAGTTTCAATAAAATCAGTTTACCCAAAACAAAAGATTATAACTACTTTTTTATTAATAAGAACGCTTCCTTTAATTTTGATAAAGGGACTCCCTCTATATTTCTAGATATGGTACTGACCGAAAATAACTCCGATGTTTCTTATACAGGTGAAGAAGGGAAAGTCTTAAAATATATTCCAGATCATGATGACAAAAAATATGATCCAACTCAAGGAGTTTTTCTAGTTAGAAACTCTGATGAACTTTTTATTGCTTCAGATTATAGATTTAAAGAATACTTAGAAAAAATCGTGTCTTTTACAAATGCTGAATGCATTATTTATCGCCAAGACCAAGGTTATTATCAATGTAAAAGAGACCCTAGAATAAGTGAAGATGATATTAAAGATATGGGTGAAAGTATTGATATTTATTTTCCAAATGGAAAAATAAACCTTTCTATGGAAGAGGAAATTTTAAAAGATATCTATATTGACTTAAATAAAACAACAACAATGAGTCATGCTTTTGTATCCAGTAAAATTCAATTGGTAAAGAAGGGATATAAAGTTGGGGATTCAAAAATTAGTACGCATTTAAAAGATGTAAAACTTGTTTATAAAAGAGATAATTACACGCTTGCAACGATCATTTTAAATGGAGTGTCTAAAGAAAATAGAGACGCTCTTCATGAATCAATTACAAAATACACTGATGCTAATATTTTTGAGATTTACAAGTTAAACCCAACTGGAGATCTACTTTTATCTAAAAACTCAATTGAACATTTTGATGAATACAACAGAATGCATGACAATAGAATTTTTGAGCAGTATAAAACTTTCTCTTTTGGTGTTGATGTTTTAAGTAATGAGATTCTTGCTTCAAATTCACATCGATATTTAAGAAGAAAGAAAACTCCTCATATCAGTTTAATCGATGCTACGTACACTTGGTGGCCATCAAGAAAATCTTGGGGTGTAACTTCATCTCTTCAATATTATAAAATAAAAAATTCAGCTGTTGATAGTTTTGGTAGCACCGATGAAGTTGGTGGATCAATATTTAAACTCTCATTTAGCGCTTTATTAAGAAAGCTTTTAAGAAAAGAAAAAACTCCTACTACTGTTACATTGGGAGCAGGTGGAGATATCTTTAACTATAATATTGATGAAGCTAATGATGCCATTGGTAGTTTAAAAATGAAATCTCTTCACTTCTTCTAAAATGTAAAAAAACAAGATGAAACTGTTGATTTTGGGTGCGGAGATAAGGCTGGTAGACAAGTTACTCTGCATCAAAAGTATAAA
>CAYGTU010000059.1:0-16167 GCA_964352945.1 uncultured Bacteriovoracaceae bacterium | reverse complement strand
CGTCGTAATTTTAGAAGAATCAGATGAGTCTTCTTTAAACTCTTATTTAAAAGATTTGGTTGTTACACGCGAAGATAAATCTAGTTCCGAATACAGCAATTCTCTTTTACTTGAAATTAATGTTCGAATTATAGAAATTACAAATGACGAAACTAAAAAAAATAAAGTCTTAGAATTAAGCTTTGATTCAATTTTAATAGATCTAAATGTTAATAAAATAATTGGAACGACTTCAATTCGAGATGCTAGGAGTGAAATTTCTCTTGATCCTGCTGCTAAACCGGGATCAGTTTTAGCGAGTTTTTCTTATAATAAACAAGTGGAAAAGTTACTGGTTTTAAAGAAGAATATCGCTACATATTCGAAAGTAAATAATTTACAAAAAGTTGTTATTAACGGGCATAGAAACTTACTTGATATTTATAAATTGATTAAGCAAATCAATATAAAAGGAGTCAAGCATAGAATGAGAGCTGAACTTGAGTCTTTTACACAGGATAATACAACACTTATTGTTTTTTTCTCTGGTGATGATAAAATTTTAGATGAGCAAATTCTTAATGCAGCATCAGATTTAGGGGATGGTAAAAACCTCGCTAAATCAACTGAAGCTAATTTAAATATGCTTACTTATAATTTTGTATTTTCTCCTGAGGTGGAATGAAATATCTAAATAATTTATTGTTAATAACATTATTTTTGTCTTCTTGTATCACTCCTCCAGCTAGACGTGGAACAGTTGAAAATAGAAGTAAATATAGATCTAAGAAACCTATCTTTAATCCCATAAGAAAAAAGGTAGCTTTGCTTCCGCTATTTAATGAATCACCTTTTGGCGGTCAAGATTTAGCTTTCAATGCGACAGAAGACTTTAGAAGAGAACTTGTAAGGACAAGAGACTTTCTCGTTGATCCGTCTGCTTCAAATATGTTTGGAACATCTAAGGAAATTTACTCACAAGGTGGGGTGAAGTTAAAACAACTAGCTCGAAAAGCAAAACTGAGTGGAGTTAATCTAGTAATTTTTGGGAGAATTACTCAAGCAAGAATTCGCCAAAAAACAGATGAAATAGGTGTTATTAGAAAAACAAAATCAATGGCGGAAACGGAACTAGAACTTAGAATTTTTGATGTTCACGCTGCAAAAGAAATTCTCAACGAAAGAGCGAGAGCAAGTATAAACGATAGTGATTTTAAATTTTATATGTCTGATAAAGAATCAAAACTTGCTGAACGCCAAGAGCTACTTAGATATTCTATGCGTGTAGCAGTAAGAAGAATTATTCCTAAATTAATTCAAATAGGTGAAAAACTTGATTGGACTGGAAGAGTAGCTAAAATTATTGGAACTAAAATTTACGTTAATGCTGGTCGCGATTCTGGAATTAACATCGGTGATATTTTAAAAATTGTTACTGAAGGCCAAGAAATTTTTGATCCAGAAACAGGTGCCATGATTGGTATTTCTAAAGGTGAAGTAAAAGGTACGCTAGAGGTTGTCGATTATTTTGGTGCTGATGGCGCTGTTACTGTCCTACATAGTGGCGGACAGGTAACAGAAGGCGACTTCATTCAACTTTATTAATTTGAAATTTATTTATAATTTATAGGTAAGAAGGTTTTTGAGAATACTCAATAGGATCTTCAATTTGTGCTTTTTGAAAGCCTCTTAGTCTTAATGCACATGAATCACAAACACCACAAGCTTTATCATTACTCGCATAACAAGACCATGTATGTTGGATCGGAGCATTTAATTCAATTACTTTTTTGATGATTGCATCTTTTTTCAGATGAATAATGGGGGTATAGATTTCAATATTTCCGTCTTTAGTTCCAGTTTTGATTAATAAATTATAAGCAGCATAATAGGCTGGACGACAATCAGGATAACCAGAAGCGTCTTCTTCAACTGCACCAATATAAATTCTACTGGCACCTAAAATTTCGGCCCAAGAAACGGCCATGGCAATAATATGAGTATTTCTGAAAGGAACGTAGCTTGAAGGAATTAAGTCACTATCTCCAGCAAAAGAAGAAACTTCAATGGCATCATCAGTTAATGAGCTGCCACCAAATTGTTTAAGGAAAGTAATATCAATTACTTTTCTTAAATCAGCCTCAACATTATAAAAATCAGCAATCTTATTAAAGCATTCAAGTTCTTTTTTTTCAGTTTTTTGTCCATAATTGATATGAAGAAAAGCTAGTCTCGCATGTTTTTTCGCGGCCATGGCCACAATAGCGAGAGAGTCCATCCCACCACTAACTAAGCAAATTGCTATATCTTCTTTTTGGTTCATTATGCCTTATCTGTCATTTGAGTAATAAATTTTTCAAACATTTTAACTTTATTATAAGCATTTTCTTTTTTTGTGGAAAGATCTCCACTAGCTTCTTTTACCATTATATAAAATTTTATTTTTGGTTCTGTTCCCGAGGGTCTTAGAAAAAGTTTTGTTCCACTTTCAAAACTAAAACCTAGAACATTGCTACTTGGAAGATCAATTTTGGTTGTATCTCCAGTTGAAATATTTTTAGATTTTCCAGATTTAATATCATCTATTGAGGTGATTAAATCATTACAGATTGATTTATCTGAATAATTTCTAAAACTTTCCATAATACGATCAATTTTACCTTTTCCTTCAACACCCTTATAAACTTGTGCAATTAGGCTTTCATAGAAAAATCCATATTCATTATAAATATCATCTAAAGCTTGAATAATATTTTTACCTTGTTCTTTGTAATAGAGAACAATTTCGTTCATGATAGCAACAGAGCCAATTGAATCTTTATCTCTAGATTCATTATGAGTCATATAGCCAAATGACTCTTCACTAGCAAAAACAAAATCATATTTTTCTCCAGCTTTTTCCATTTTATCCATCACTGCACACATCCACTTAAAACCAGTGAGTGTATTTACAATTTTTCCACCAAATTTTTCAACAAGGCTAGTTTGCATTTCACTTGTAACAATACTTTTAATGACAAAAGGAACTTCTGGTAATGAGCCGAGTTCTTTTTTGCTAGAGAGAATATAATGAAGCATGATTACAGCAGTTTGATTTCCATTAAGATATTCTGGTTTTCCTTTTACATTAACAACCACCCCAAGCCTATCAGCATCAGGGTCTGTTCCATAAACAACATCCGCATTTTCTTTAAGCATTAAATCAACAGCAAGTTTAAGTGCTTCTGGTTCTTCAGGGTTTGGAAATTTTACTGTAGGAAAATTTCCGTTTGGTTCGGCTTGCTGAGGGACCGTCATAATATTTGTATATCCCATTCGCTTACAAATTTCTTCAATCGGCACAGTACCAGTACCATGAAGAGGGGTATAAACTATTTTTATATTTTTACCTTTTTCTAAACCTAAACTTAACCTAGGTGCTGTATTTTCAATAATTCGATAAAAGCTTTCATTACAAGATTGTCCTATCCATTCAATTAGACCTTCATCATAGGCTTTATCAAAATCCATTGTTTTAACATCTGCTAAATTTGTAATTGAATTAAAGTTTTCAATGATTTCTTTATCAACAGGAGTAACAACCTGACCACCGTCACCCCAATAAGCTTTATAGCCATTATATTCGGGAGGGTTATGTGAAGCTGTAATCATTACTCCACAATTTGATTTATGAAACCTAATGGCATAACTAAGCATCGGAGTAGGAGTGAGTTCAGGAAAAATATAAGCCTTCACGCCATTGGCTGCAAAAACAGAAGCTACTTCTCTTGAAAATTCGATTGAAAAGTTTCTGGAGTCATATGAAATGCATGCACTTGGATTTTTTAAACTTAATTTCCCTAAAATATTACACATTGCTTGAGTAGCTTTTCTGACAGTATATTTATTCAAGCGAGAAGTACCATTTCCTAGAACGGCACGAACTCCACCAGTTCCAAATTCAATTGGGCTTCCAAATCTCTCTAATATTTCAGCTGTATTATTATCAGTGAGTATTTTTCTGATGTCGGATTTGTCATTTTCCTCAATTAAAGGGTTATTTACCCATTCATCAGCAAGTTTTAAAGCCATTTCCTTCATATTCTCTCCAATAGACCTAAAGACATACCATATAAGCAGCGTTTTAATTTGACTAGTTCAGAAATGTCGACTTTTTTAATCAAATTCAAAATGCTAGTATGCGCCTCGCGTCTAATCTAGAATATAACTATATGAAATTTAAAGGAGAAATTAAATGAACCCGTCTACTACCGAAATTGTAGCTACCGTCCTTTTTGGTTTAGCTATTTTGCACACCTTTATGGTGAAAAAATTTGAACACCAAGCACACAAATATCCAGCAGGATCAGTAGGTGAAAACTTTTTTCACTTTATGGGTGAGATTGAAGTTGTTTTTGGTATGTGGGCCGGAATTATGATTACGGCGATGATGCTTATGCAAGGTAAATACAATACAGTAGCATATCTTGAAGGTTTAAATTTTACAGAACCTGCTTTTGTTTTTGTAATCATGGCAATGGCCGCAACTCGTCCAGTAATTAAATTGGCAGAGCAACTTATTATTGGATTATCAAAACTTTTTCCTTTTGATGGAAAACTTTCATTCTATATGTCGGCACTAATTTTTGGGCCATTACTTGGATCATTTATTACTGAACCAGCGGCAATGACAGTTACAGCTCTAATACTTCAGAAGAATTTTTTCTCTCAAGGAATGAGTATGAAATTAAAATATGCAACTCTAGGTTTATTATTTGTAAATATTTCTATTGGTGGAACTCTAACACATTTTGCTGCTCCTCCAGTATTGATGGTTGCTTCTAAATGGGGATGGGGCATCGGACATATGTTCACTAATTTTGGTTATAAAGCCGCAGTAGTTGTTATGTTAGCTACCATTATCACTGCATTAAGAGCAAAAAGTGAACTGACAGGTACATTTGAATTAAGAAAAGAAAACGAAGAAAAAATGCATCCAAAATGGTGGGTTACAACTGCACATGTATTAGCTCTTGGGGTTGTTGTTTTAGAAGCTCACCACCCAGTAATCTTTTTAGGATTTTTCCTATTCTTTATTGGATTCACAGAAGTTACTAAAGAGTATCAAGATAATAGAGTACAAATTAAAGAGTCACTTCTAGTTGGATTTTTCTTGGCAGGTTTAGTAGTTCTTGGATCTTTTCAAAAGTGGTGGTTACAACCAGTTCTTGCTTCAATGGGGGATTTACCTCTATTTTTAGGATCTACTGCTCTAACAGGTATTACTGATAACGCAGCCTTAACATATCTTGGGTCACTTGTTGATTTAACAGATTCAGCTAAATATTACTTAGTAGCTGGAGCCGTAACAGGTGGTGGTTTAACCGTAATTGCCAATGCACCAAACCCAGCTGGTTTTGGTATCTTAAAAGGTGATTTTGGTGAAGATGGTATTTCTCCTCTTGGCTTACTTAAAGCAGCATTATTTCCAACTTTTTTAGCTATTTTAGCATTTCAATTTTTACCAAGTTTATAATATTCAAAAAGGCCCTACGGATGTATAGTTTATATTCCGTAGGGCTAAATAATGACAAAATATCGCTTAGAAAAATCACTCTTTAAAGTTGTTTATAAACATTTTTTTGAACATCTAATATATTATGTTTTTGCCTTACTCTGTCTATTTGGTCTTCATTATTCACAATCTACGATTCCGGGTTTAACTAAAGATTTTGCTGATACTGCCGCCAAGTCCGGTTTAGATTCCTTTCCAGTATGGAAATTTTTATTATTAGCTTTTTTAATTATATTTTTTCGAACACTTTCTCGATTGTTATTTTTTTATCCAGCCAGACTTCAGCAGAAATACTTAAGGACAGAATTAATTTCATTGATTGAAAAAGTACATCCCTCACGTTATTCAGAACAATCCGACGGTCAAATATATCAGTTAATATATAACGACTTCAATCGAATAAGAGGAATGGTTGGCTTTGGATTTTTACAAATCGGAAATACAGTTATAGCTATTAGTGTGTTTTATCCCAAAATATCAAATTTTGAGCCAAAACTTCTTTTGGCCTTCACACCTTTATTAATGGCAATTATTATTTTTACAATAATCATTTGGATTACCTCTCCTAATTCTAAAAAAGCAATGGATGCTCAAGGTGAGTTACAAAACTTTTTAATGGAAACTTATAAAGGAAAATCTTCAATTAAAAATTATCATAGTGAAAAATCTTTTTTTGAATCATTCATCAATTTAAGTAAAAGAGAGATGAGATTTTTTTATAAAGCAGGTATTGGACCAGCTGTCTCAACTCCTTTAATAAAATTAGCCTTTGGTATTTCACTCCTATGGGGAGCGCAAATTATATTTGAAAATAACTTAGGAGCAAGTTCTCTTGTTTTCTTTTCGGGATTTTTATTTCTTGTATTAGAACCACTTTCTTTTTTATCATGGATTGGAATAGTTATTTCAAGTGGAGTAATGGCTTGGAAAAGAATTTCTAAATTATTATCCGATTTAGAAACATCTTCAAAATCTGAAAATGAAATAAAAGAATTAGGCTATAAAGAAAAAGAAACCAATGAGTTTTTTGATTTGAAACTTTTTCTTTGGAAAAAAGAAGTCGAAGTAAAAATCCTTAAAAATAAATGGAATATTATCATTGGAGAAACAGGTGTAGGGAAATCTTATCTTCTAAATTCTATAGCAGATATTTTAAAAGCAAAAGATTGTAAGATAAATATGGTGTTTCAAGAGCCTTATTTATATAACGATACCTTAGGTGCTAATATATTTTTAGGGAAAGTTCCAACCGAAGAAGATAAAAGATTAGCTAAAGAATTAATTAAGATTTTTTCACTAGAATTGCTTGAGAAAAACGACAAGGAAATATTAGATTTAGAACTAGGTGAAAATGGTAAAAAAGTTTCAGGTGGTCAGGCTAAAAGAATTATTTTAATAAGATCTCTTTTTTGCGATAGCGATATCTATATCTGGGATGATCCTTTTTCCTCAGTTGATATGATTCATGAGGAACAAATTATAAATAAAATAAAAGAAATTGAATCGTTTAAAAATAAAACATTTCTTTTAACCTCACATCGATTAAGTACAATTAAAAAATCGAATTATTTATTCTTTTTAGATAAAAATGAAGGTGTAAAGGAAAGTGGGGAAGTATCTTTTTTATTAAACAATAATACCCATACAGCGAGTTACTTTGAAAAACAATTGGTTTAGACTTCTATTTTTTAAAGATGTTTACTACATCATAGTGATCGTTCTGATCTGTATTGGAATTACCTCTGTTATTGGTTTTTATACTCCAATTAAAATAAGCGAATTATTTGCAAGTTATGATTCGCCTGAAAAATTCAACGCAACTTTAAAAATTCTGTTGGGCTTATTTTTATTTGAATATATCAACGTTGTTGTATATCAAGCCTTTATAAATAAATACATTGAAAAGATGATCACACATGTTAGGAGTATTCCCTTTAATAAGTGGCTAAGAACGTATGAGATTTCTAATACGGAAAAAGATAAATTTCCTCTTGGGGAAGTGCTTTCTCGAATTATGAGTGACTCAGAAGCTCTTCAAGAACTAGCTAGTACGGGAACTTTTGGTTTTATCATTAATGTGATTTTTATTTTATCTTGTTTAGTGAGTTTTTTAACTCTCAATACCAGCTCAGGAATACTGCTTATAGCTGCAGAAGTATTTGCTTGTTCTCTTTTACTCTATTTAAGTAAATTTATGGTAAAAGTATTTATGGATGTTCGTGATTCACAAGCATCTATGAGTAAGACTCTAGCTAATATCACTTCGGGGTTCAAACAATCTTATTATACAATTCATGAAAACTATGCTTCTAAAAAGTCAGATCATGTCTTTGAAGTGTTCTTAAAAAAACAGCTTAATGCCAATATTTGGGATGCTAGTTATTATTCTTTAGCAGAATCGCTTTATCCCATACTTTTGGCCTTTTTAGTTTTTGTTTTTCCATTTAGCAGAGTTACTGAAATAGCTATCATTGCAGCCATTATAGATGTTCTTCAAAGATCAATAGGTCCTATTAAGGAAATTACTGGTAAAATTACTAATATTCAAAGAGCTCGAACAGGAGTGATTAGAATTGGTGAGTTTACTACTTATCTTGAAAATTTGCCTTCTTCTTACGATGAAATGGAATTCAAAGAAAATTTATTTGAATCAGTTTCTATTAATATCGATCATTTTAGTTATGGAAGTAAAAGTGATTTTGAAATCAAAAATGTTAGAATAACAGGTAAAAGTGGAGAGTTGATTGGTTTGGTGGGAAAGTCTGGTTGTGGGAAATCGACTATTTTAAAAATTCTTTCAGCAAATATTTTAGCTCCACAGTGTCAGATTGAATTAAATCTTAAAGATAAAGAAATTACATTTAAATTAGATGATTTAGAAATGATTTCTGATTATAGAAAATATGTGAGTATTGTTTCTCAGGACTCTCATGTTTTTACTGAATCCCTAAAGTTTAATATTACTTTGGGTTATGAAACTAAGAATTTTGAAGAGCAATGGAGTTCAATTAAAAGTTCAATACCTTATCTTGCAAAATGGGATTTCGATTTAGACTCAAAAATAATTCCTGATCAGCTGTCTCTTGGTCAGAAGCAATTAATTAGCGCGATTCGCTCATGCATTCTATTTAAGCCTATTGTTTTATTTGATGAAATTTCTTCTGGGATGGACTCCGAGTTAGAATTAGCTTTAAGAGAAATGGTACTTTATATTCAAAAGCATGCTTTGACGATTATCGTGGCCCACAGAGTAGAAACAATTGTAGCGGCTAATCAAATTATAGTAATGGAAGATGGAAAAATTAATAGCGTAGGGCAACATGATAGTCTAGTGAAATCATCAGATGTGTATAGAGAGTTTATCGATAAAATTTCATCTCTAAGCTAGTCATAATCTTGAATTTTTATATAATAGTGAAGTATTAGAATTTAAATTAATAATAGAGGAGTATCAATGAAAGCGATTTTACTTATAGCAGTTCTGGGTTTGTTAACAGCATGTTCAGATAGTATGAGCAAGCCAACTTATAATTTTAAGCAAGCGGTTAAGCCAGGTGTGGCGGTTGAAGCAAACGGTATAGTTATTACAAATGAAGAAATTAATAAAGGAATTGAAAATGACCTTTATGAAGCGGAAACAAAAGTTTTTGAAATAAAATTCAATAGAATGAAAGAACTATTACTTGAAAAAATGATGGATAAAGATCCTAAGAAAAAAGGATTATCAAATGATGAATATCTAGATAAATATATTGCTAGTAGTGTAAAGGTAACTGAAGCCGAAATAAACAAGTTTATCAAAGAAAGAAAAATTCCAGCACAGCATATTAATGATCAAATAAAAGAAAGAATTGAAGGTTTTTTAGCTATAGAAAAAAAGAAAGAAGCTGTTGATAATTGGCTATCAAAACAAACAAAGAATGAAGGCATTTCAGTTTATTTAGAAAAACCAAGAAGACCTATTTTTAATGTTAATGCAGGTAATG
The DNA here is from genome assembly GCA_964352945.1 of uncultured Bacteriovoracaceae bacterium. GTDB lineage: Bacteria > Bdellovibrionota > Bacteriovoracia > Bacteriovoracales > Bacteriovoracaceae > CAYGTU01. The sequence continues at coordinate 6,648 of CAYGTU010000059.1, read as the reverse complement.
CACCGTTTGTTGGTGGTAAAGATGCAAAAGTTACTATTGTAGAATTTTCTGATTTCCAATGCCCATTTTGTGCTAAAGGTGCTGAAGTCATAACTGAACTGAAAAAGAAATATGGAAACAAGATTAAAGTAGCATTTAAAAACTTTCCCCTTCCATTTCATAAACAAGCAAAACAAGCCGCTCTCGCTGCTCTTTGTGCTAATGAGCAAGGAGCAGATAAATTTTGGAAGTTTCATGATTTAATGTTTGCTGATCAAACAAAATTAGAGCCAGCTGCTTTGAAAGACACAGCGAAAAGCTTAGGTATTGAGATCCCTAAGTTTGAAAAATGCTTTGAAGAAAACAAGTATATGGCCCAAATTGAGCAGGATATGAAAGAGGGTGAGACAATTGGTGTTAAGTCTACACCTACGTTTTTTGTTAACGGAAAGCTAGTTAACGGGGCTCAACCAATAGAAGTTTTCTCTGAACTCATAGACGAAGATCTATAAATATTAAAAAATACATTAATTATAAAAAGGAGAGCTAAATGCTCTCCTTTTTTGTGAGCAAAATTTACCCTGACCAAATTTTTTTCCTAGAATGTTACAATAGATCATAATGCTTGCTTTTGACGCAGGTGTAGGGATGTAATGGCAGATAGCATAAATGCAACAAAAATTCATAATAGTTATCTTGATAAGCTCGACCAAGCTAAGCGCGCCCATGAGTCTGAATTAGAAAACGTAAAGAAAACTGGTAAGCATGTTCAAGAGTCTCAGAGGGAATCTTACGATAAGCAATTAGGTAAAACAGAAGAAAGTTATAAAACACAATTTAACAGAATGACTGACTCTCAGAAAGCAGAATTGGCTAAAAAAAATGAAAACTATAATGATGCTCTTAAAGTAGAAAAAGATGCATTCCATGAATTAGCTAAAAAAAACCAAGATGATTTTAGATACCGTTTAGATAAAATAAATCATGACTACACAAAGTTAAGAGATGCTGAAAAAAGCCAATTATTAGATAAAAATGAAAGTGATAGGAATCGCTATAAGAGTACTATAGGTGAAATTCAACAAGACTATAATACTAAAGCTAAATCTTATGAATCTCAAACTGTTGGCGCTCAGGGTGAAGTTCGTCAAAAGTATCTAGATGATAAGCACAATCTTGTTAAAGATTATGAGAATAAAATTGGTGATATGACTCAACAACATTCCAAGACTAATAATCTACTTAAAGATAAAATTACTCATGATCTTGAAGAGATGAGAAGAGCTCAGAATCAAGACTTACATACGACAAGAGAAAATGCGAGAGGAAACTTTGAAAGATTAAAACATGCTTATGCTGATTCTTCAAGGCAACAAGAAGAAGAACACCAAGATGTAAAAAGAGAAATTGGTAAAGCATTGATGGAAAACAATCAAGTCAAAAATAGAGATTTTGAAAAAGCATTTGCTACTCAAAATGAATTACATAGACGTAGTGAAGGTAAATTAAGAAATGAACTTCAAGGAATGGGAACTCGTTCGATTGATTTTAATAAAGCTTTAAGTACAACCAACCAAATGCAAACAGACTCAATTAACGATTCTAAATTCAAACAATATCAGGATGAAAGAGAACTATTGAGTAAAAAATTCGATGGTACTGTTGAGCATATGGAAGATAAGTACAAAAGTGACTTAGCTTTCAAAGGTCAAACATTTAAAAATAAAGTTGAAGAAGTTAAAAATAATGATGCCGTATCAAGACTTGAAGAGAGAATTGGACATCAGAATAAATATGATATTATGACCAGTAAATTTAACGAGAAATACCAAAACGATAAAGCTGACTTTGAAAGAAATCAATCTGATCAATCATCAGATTACAGTACAAAGTTAAATAATATTAGATCATCATATGAAACTCAGTTAAAAGATATGAGAAGAAAAAATGAATATCATATGAAAGATTACAAGCAGAATGTTCATTTTGATAAGAAACGATACTATGACAAAATGGAATCGGCGATGAAAGATGAAATCAGAAGAAAAGATAAAAATTCAGATCTTCACTTTCGAACTATGAATGATGCTCATGATAGAGTTAATCGTGAATTAAGACGTGAGAATGCTAGACTTGATATTAATATCAAAGATCAAAAAGATAATTTAAGAGATGATTTTGAAGAAGTATTATCTTTTGAAAGGTCTCATGCAGAAATGCAAAGAGAAGCAGATTTTGATGCTTATAAAAGATTAAGTATTAAGAAGCAAACAGAATTACATACTCAAATTAAAGACTTACATGAGACATATCAAGATAAATTAGAGAAATCTAAATATGCTTCAGATAAAAAGATAGCTAAGCTTGAACGAGACATGGAAAATTTAACCACACGTCTTACAAAAAAAGCTGAAAGAGATATGAAAAAAGTTAAAGCTGATGATAACGCAGAGCTTTTTAGAGTTAAGCTTGCGCTTGAAACCGAAAAAGAAGCTATGGTTCAGAAGTATGAAGAACAAATTAGAGAAATTAAAAGAACATATCAAGCACAAATGGACAGGCTCTCAGAATTTCACATGAATCAAATTGACGACGTTCAACAGACCTGATTAGATTAGCGAATGAATGATAGAAGAGCTAAAATTATCGCCACTCTGGGGCCTTCCTCAGAATCAAAAGAAGTTATTACACGTCTTATTCACGCAGGTTTAAATGTAGCAAGAATTAATATGAGTCATGGAACACATGAAGCTCATCAAAAAGTAATCGATATCATTCGTGAAGTTTCCACTAATACAGGTAAAGAAATAGGAATTCTTTTAGATCTTCAGGGTCCAAAAATTCGTGTGGATAAACTAGAAAAACCTTTAATTTTGAAGGCCAAAGAAAAATGGGCGATTGGTGTTAAGGCAGTTCAAGAAAATCATCCCAATTATAAAGATAATTTTATACCCACAGTTTATACTAATTTAGTATCAGACTGCGAGGTTGGCGCACGTGTTCTCTTTGATGATGGCCTGATAATTGCGAAAGTCATTGATAAAAAAGATGACATCATTTTAATTGAAGTAAGTGTAGGCGGGGAATTAAAAGCCAACAAAGGAATTAATCTTCCTGATACTAATGTCAGTGCGCCAAGTTTAACATCTAAAGATGAAGAAGATTTAATATTTGGTTTACGCGCAGGAGTGGATTATGTCGCTCTCAGCTTTGTAAGAACAGCTGAAGATATAAAAAAAGTTAAAACCATTATTCATAAAAGAAAACTAACAACTCCAATAGTAGCAAAAATTGAAAAACCTGAAGCTATCGACAATATAGATGAAATCATTAAGGTCGCTGACTTTATCATGGTTGCTAGAGGGGATCTTGGAGTTGAAATTGGAAATCATTTAGTACCTTCACTTCAAAAAACAATAATAAATAAATGTAATTCAGCAGGGACTCCAGTAATTACAGCGACTCAGATGCTTGAGTCGATGATCGTAAATCCAACTCCAACCAGAGCAGAGGCAAGTGATGTGGCCAATGCTATTTGGGATGGAACTGATGCAGTTATGCTTAGTGGTGAAACAGCAGCTGGAAAATACCCTGAGCTTGCTATAAAAATGATGAGTGAAATTGTACTCGAAGCTGAGAAAACGCCTAAGATGAGACCTTATTTAAGAAGTGTAGATTTAGTTTCCACTACAGCTACACTTCAAGTAGCAGCATCATTAATTGCTGAAAAAGTAGACGCCAAATGGATTATATGTGTTACTCAGGGTGGTAATTCAAGTTTAAAAATTTCGCGATTTAGACCTCAAAATAAAGTTATTGGATTAACTAATTCTATAAAAGTTGCTAGAAGAATGTCTCTGTACTGGGGAATTAGACCAATGGTGATTGATATTGGTGAAGTAGAAGATATATCGATGGTAGAAAAAGCCAACGTAGATATGTTTGTTAGAAAGCTAGGGCTAGTTAAGGGTGATAAAGTAGTTATTACTCATGGTGATGGAAAATATTTTAAAGATGGTTATTCAAATTCAGTAAGAGTTGAAACAGTCAAAAGAGATCCAAAAGAGAAAAAAGATGGTGACTCTCTACTTATTGAAGAAAACGACAAGCTCACAATGATCCTTGATACAGATGTCTGTGCTCTTTGCCAAAACTGTATTCAAGTTTGTCCTCATGATATTTATACTCTCTCCAAAGATGGAAATAAAACGACTGTTATTGACCCAAATAAACTTGGATTATGTGAAATGGATGGACATTGCTTAGAAGTTTGTCCTACCGGTGCCTTAGAGTTAATTCCTAATACAAAATGAAAGATTTACTTCATATCAAAATTGAACAATTGAATGCATTAGATATTCTCGATTGGGGATATACAGAAGACTTAATTCCAACAACATTAAAAAAATATGAAAAGTGGGTCGAAAAAAAATTACACCAGCCTCTATCCTATATGGGAGATGAAAGATTTGAAAAAAGAAAAAATCTAAAAAACTTTTATCCCGAATGTAAATCGGCTTTGGTATTTTTATTTCCTTATATAACTGAAAAAAAAGCGCAACAAAAATTAAATCTTAAAACACAAATTTCTTCTTATGCTTATGCCTTTGAAGGAATTGATTATCATTACGCTATTAAAGAAAGACTTGAGAAAATTAAGACTTTACTGAAAGAAAGTGATAGTTCAATAGAAGTGAATTTTTCAATTGATGCTCAACCAGTACTTGAAAGAGATTTAGCCTATAAGACAGGTCTCGGTTGGTTTGGAAAAAATTCTATGATAATTAATAAAGAACATGGTTCCTATTTTTTTATCGCTAGCATTCTTGTAAATAAAAAATTAGAAATTAAAAATATAAATAAATTAGAAACGGATCATTGCGGAACTTGTACTAACTGCATTGATGACTGTCCAACTCTTGCAATTGATCCTAATACTAGAACTATTATTACAGATAAATGCATTAGCACTTATACAATTGAGTTGTTTAAAGATGAAACAAGTCCGCCAAAAGGGTATGAAAATCAATCCTATGTATTTGGCTGTGATATATGTCAGGAAGTTTGTCCATGGAATACAAAGCCCATAACTAATGCAAAAGAAATAAATTTAGATAAGAAAATACATCATCAACTAAATCAAACAGCGAATTTAGAGAACATTGATCAGCTAAAAAATGAATCAAATAGAAGCTTTAGAAAAATATTTGAATTTTCCCCCATCAGTAGAACAGGGAAGATTGGTTTTCTTAAAAATATTTCCAATCAAATTCGCTCTTTAAAAAACTCATAATATGAACAGCAGCACTTTCAGGTGTATGATGAGGAAGTTTTTTTGGCTTAAAAAGCGTGACTTGATTTAAATTTTTTTCCAAAATTGCTTTTAATGTTTCAGCTCCAGAATTTCCAACAACAAAATCGTCTTCACCGCAAATTAAGTGTATTCTTTGATTTTTAACCGAAAGCTTTGTTTTTTGGTCTTTGATCCAGGTAAATACTTTTTCCATTGGAATTTGAGGTGAAACAAGTTGATTTCTAATCTCTAAGGTTTTTTTGTAAAAATCGGTCTCAAAAAGATGTGTTTTTTGATCACTATTTAGACCAAATCCCACTCCAATAGCGAGTTTTTTTATATTTTTAAATTCTGGAATTTCTAAGGCTTTAATTCCTGTAAGTCCACCAAGTGAATGCCCACCCAGAATTAAATAATCCGGATCAGTTTGAAGTTTATCTTTTAAACAATTAAATGATGCTAAATAGAGTAGATGAATATTTTCAGTAAAATCTTCAAATGAATTGATTTCATTAAAGGAGCCAAGGTAATGTCCAGGTTGATCGTGAATCATCACAGGAAGCCCAAATTCAGCGAGTCTGCTGGCCCAATTAAGAATGCTACCCTTATCAACAGTGTAGCCATGAGAGAAGATTGACCAGTGATTATGCTTAATTTCTTGGGGTATAAAACACAAGGCATTTACTGAGAACTGCTCTAGGCTTAATATTTCTTTGGTGATTTTTATACTCATAGATTATTTTGCATTGTGCCAGTAATAATTGATAAATTTAATATTGACTATAACTCAGATAAACAATACATTAGGATACACTTTTTTAGAAGTTTAATGTGCCCTGTTAGCTCAGTTGGTAGAGCAAAGGACTGAAAATCCTTGTGTCCGTGGTTCGAGTCCGCGACGGGGCACCATTTTTAAAAAACAGTTAAAAAGCCATGTCTAACCCACATGGCTTTTTTTATTTCAACATGTTATACAGTTCGAGAATAAGTTTAAATTCTTCCCCCTAAGCGGTCTTTAGGAACTGATTCTTGTGAAATCACTCTCTTTATATCCTTAGTAGTTAAGTTAAAAGAATTTACTTTAAGAGGTATTTGCAATGGATTTACAATTTCCAATAACAAGCGATCAAATGATTTTACTATATCACTTAGAGAACTCTTCTACGTTGGAGCAACTCTCAAATATGCTACATAAAGAAAAGTCTGTTGTTTCAAAAAACTTGAAACGATTGAATTTAGATTTTCCAACACTATTAACTAAAAACAACCGGCGTTGGGAATTAACAGAGCAAGGATTAAAACTAAATAGAGTATCAGAACGATTTGTTAAAGAGTTGTTAGTATTATTACCGAATCACAGTGAAGTAAACAAAGAG
>CAYGTU010000058.1:0-16423 GCA_964352945.1 uncultured Bacteriovoracaceae bacterium | reverse complement strand
CAGGAATGGGAGCTTGTGCTTGTTTATTAAAACAAGAGGGCTTTGAAGTTTCTGGAGCAGATAAACAGTTTTCACCACCAATGAGTACCTACCTAGAAAATTCAGGAATGCAATTGTATTCACTCGATAAAGTAGATAAGAAATTTCTACAACAATTTGATTTAATCATTGTTGGAAATTCTGTCCCTAGAGTCAGCGATGATGCAAAGTTAATTGAAGAATGTGAAGTTAAATTTACTTCTTTTCCTACTGTCATGGGAACACTTGTTTTATCTAAGCAAAATGTTGTTGCAATAGCAGGAACACATGGAAAAACAACGACAACATATCTGATGGTTCAACTTTTAGAATCTCTTGGAAAAAATCCAGGTTATTTTATCGGAGGGATTTTAGATGATAGACCACCTTCAGTACGAGGTGATGGAAGTTATTTTATAATTGAGTCAGATGAATATGATTCAGCCTATTTTCAGAAGTATTCAAAATTTCGTCAATATGAAGCAGATCATATGATTTTAACTTCTCTTGAGTTTGATCACGCCGATATTTTTAGTGACCTTAAGGCGATTGAAGATGAATTTAGAGCGGCTCTTCCAGCTATAAAAGGACAGTTTATTTATTCAGCTGATTATCCAAGTTGTAAAAAATTAGCGGTTGAATATTCTCATTTTTCTAAGATGACTAGCTATCAAGATTCAAATGGACCAGAGTTATTAAAAACTGATGAAAGTGGATGCGAGTTTTCGTTAAAAATAAATAATAATAACGAAGTTTTTAAAACAAGCCTAAAAGGACGTCATAATATTTTTAATTTAACATCATGTCTTTTATTTTTGGCCAACGAGGGATTCTCAATAGATGATTTAAAAGATGCAGTGAAAAGTTTATCTATGGTAAAACGTAGACAAGAATATAGAGGTAAATATAAAGGGGCTGTTGTTATTGATGATTTTGCCCATCATCCAAAATCGGTTGATTTGACAATTGAATCAGTAAAGCAAGCTTACCCAAATAAAAAGATTATTGTTGTTTTTGAACCAATATCAGCAACAGCTAGATCGAATGTTTTTCAGAAAGAGTTTGAAGATTCACTGGCAACCGCCTCAAAAGTAATTATTACAAATCCTCATATTAAATCTACAGCAAAAGAATATACTGATTTAAATTTTGATGAATTAAATAATAACCTAAATAAAAGAATTGATAAATCCGTCTTAGTGTCAAAGCTTGATGAGCTAAGATCTAATATAGATGATATGGTTAATGATCAGTCAGTTTTATTAATTCTAAGTAATCGAACTTGTATAGGATTATGGGAATCTGATTTTGTTTCAAATATAGTTAAATGAAATATTTACTCTTACTACTAATCATTTCAACTTCTGCTTTTTCTTATCCTTTTAAGAAGCCAAGAGATGTGGAAAAACTGATAAGAGAATATAATAATCTTCATAGAAAATTTTTTAAATTTGCATGTCGTCCGGGGGATGAACAAAAATTTGATGAATTAATGCGGGAATATAATGGTGAGGGATATTATATTCCAGAGCTAAAAGAAAATATTGATTTAAATGCAATCAGATTAAACTTTCCGCTTTTAAAAGAAAAAACGAAATGGCTAAAAGGAATAGAACAAAAACTGACTAAGAGCTCAATTCCAAACTTTAAATTAATCTCAGAGCCTCTTTATAATACAATTGATGAACTTTTATATTTGAGAAAAAAATATGACTTGTCCTTAACTCAAAAAGAAAAAGAAGCAATTAGACTCGAATCGATTAAAAACGTAACTAAATTAAAAAAGAGTTTTGAATTATTTACAGAGCAGGTTTATTTCTTAAAAAGTTTTAAATTTCCTGTCGATCATTTGAAAAATAGAATTGAATATGTGAATTTTTCTGAAAAAGGTAAGCAAGAAAAAGCGAATAGAAAATATTTCTATAGAAAGATTGTTGAAGATGGTGCTTATGATAAAGATAATACTCGCGCCGATAAGTTCTTGAGATCAACAATTGATACTCTTGCTCTTAATATTCCTAAACTTAAAGATTTTTTAACTGAGCCCATAAGATTTGATTTACTTTATATTTTAGAAAAAACAGAAAAAGAAATGGGTAATGGGAAATCAAAACTCTTAGAACGCATTAGCTATTGGAAAGAGAGAAGTCAAAATGCTTATAATTTTTATAATAAAATTTTAAAGAATGCTAAACTCAATAATTTTGAAAATCATAAATTGATGCTCAAAAAATTAAAGGCCCAAAAAAATCTTCAAAATTATGTTAATCAAAAACAAGTTGATACCTATAAGTTTTGGGCATCTAAATCAGAAATAATGAAAGCTCTTTATTCGATGGAAACAATTATCTTTAATGAAGTGGGGAGAGTAGATGGCCCTAATGCACTTGAGAGAAAAGATGTTGCAAAGGTAATCTTAAATAGAGTTAAAATTCCATTTTTTCAAAAATTAGATCACAAACAAGATCTCTATGAGATTTTTTCTAAAGAAGATAAATTAAAAAGTGAAAATGAAAAATGGTTAAATGTTTTATTTAGAAAAGGGGAGTTCTCTTTTACCTATTATTATATTTCTGGAAATCTAAAAATCTTTTGTCCTGATCAAACAGCTACGGGAAAATATTTAAGAAGACAAAATATCAAAATCTCACTTAATGCACTATGGGAAGAAGATAAAACTTTTAAGGCCACACGTTATTTTTCAAGAGCATCAATGAACGGAAGAATAGATATGAGCTCTGTTTGGACTGATTATGAAGCCATAAATGAGCGGCCTGGACTTAAGATTAAGCGGCAAAGCGCTCTACTTAAATATTACAAAGCTAACGCATATAAATATCTATATGAATTTATTGATCCAACCGGTAGAAAATTTGAAGTAGTTGAAATTAAAAATGAAGTCTATACACTCAATTGGCAGAATAAAAAACCCGTCTTTTATACCTATAGAAGTCCCCATTATTTTAAGTATTTTGTAGCTAAATGAAACAACTTGTTACCTCTTGCTATCAAGGTTAATAAACAGTATAACTATCGTGTATATTATTAAGGAGCTTTGAAATGTTAAAAGACTATATTTTTACCTCTGAATCTGTAACAGAAGGTCACCCTGATAAAATGGCCGATCAAATTTCTGATGCAGTACTTGACGCAATGCTTGCACAAGATCCAAAGTCACGTGTTGCATGTGAAACAATGATAACAACAGGCTTAGTTGTGTTAGCTGGTGAGATCACTAGTAATGCAGTTATTGATTTTCAAACTGTTGTTAGAAATAAAATTAAAGAAATTGGTTATGATCATTCTGATAAAGGATTTGATTGTAACACTTGTAGTGTAATGGTTGCACTTGATAAACAGTCCCCTGATATTGCTCAAGGAGTAAATGAAGGTGAGGGAACTTTTGCTGAACAAGGTGCTGGCGACCAAGGTTTAATGTTTGGTTATGCAATTAATGAAACGCCAAACCTAATGCCAATGTCTATCGATCTTTCTCATAAGCTTGCTTATAGACTAAGTGAAATTAGAAAAACTGGAATCGCTCCTAATTTAAGAGCCGATGGTAAGACACAAGTTTCTCTTCAGTATGAAGATGGAAAAATTAAAAGAATTGAAAACATAGTTATTTCTACTCAACACTCAGCAGATATGAGCTTAAAAGAAGTTCAGCAAGTTCTTAGAGAAGAAGTAATTAATAAGATTGTTCCTTCAAACCTAATTGATAATAATACTAATTTTTATCTTAACCCAACTGGTAAATTTGTAATCGGTGGACCAATGGGTGACTGTGGTTTAACAGGAAGAAAAATTATTGTTGATACTTACGGTGGTCATGGTGCTCACGGTGGTGGTGCATTCTCTGGGAAAGATCCTTCAAAAGTTGATAGATCTGCAACTTATGCAGCTAGAAACGTAGCTAAGCATGTTGTTGCTGCTGGATTAGCTGACAGGGCCCTTGTTCAAGTTGCTTATGCAATTGGTGTAGCAAAGCCTATGTCATTTTTAGTTGAAACTTTTGGAACTAATAAGGCTCCAGTAGATAAAATTAACAAAGCAGTAAACGAAGTATTTGATATGAGGCCAAAGGCCCTAATCGATAGACTTAATTTACTACAGCCAATTTACTCACCAACTGCCGCATACGGTCATTTTGGTAGAGAATTAGGTAATAGTTTTACTTGGGAAAAGTTAAATCAACTTGAACAATTAAAGTCATATTTCTAGAATAAGTATAAGATTAAATAAGAATAGATTAATGGCCCTCACCACTTTTATTCGTGAGGGCTTTTTTTTGGATATAAATGGACACTCTTGTATTTCTCATTCGACACACGCCTTTTTGGGGAATTCCTATGCTAATAATCAGTGTAGAGTCTTTCTACTGGTACTGGACAAGGGAGAGACATAAATTCTCTAGTTTCTTCTTTGGGTGCGCCTGTATATCGCTGAGCGTTGTAGTCTTTTATTATTGGGCCGGTGGACCAGAAAAGTCAGTTAAAAAATTCATCCAATTCATCACTTTTATTAGTTGACAAAAACCCAGTGTCTAAAATTTGACACCAATTTAGTTATCACTTAGAATTTTAAGTGGAGGATTTGTAATGGATGATTTTAATTTTTTACAGAATCAACTCACAGAATCAAAAAGTGAGATTGAGAATAAATTGGAAATTGTTATTGTCGAAGATGATAAGGTTTTAGGTCTTTCAATCAAGAAGTATTTTGAGAAGAAATTCCAGTTTAAAACAGCTCTATTCGCTAATATAAACGATACAGTTACTCATTTATCTACATTTGCTCCAGACAAACCCTTTATTTTGATTACAGATATTAGTCTTGAAGGCGGATCTGACGGTCTATTATTATTAGATATATTAAAGGATAAGCCTTTAAATTTTGCTTCAATTGCTATTACTGGTTTTGCAAGTATCGAAACAGCAATTTCAGCGACTAAAAAAGGTGTTTACCAATACCTGACTAAGCCATTTGAATTAACTGTCCTATCTGATGTAGTCGTTAAAGCTATTAAAGATAAATTTGGATATAAAATACAAGAAACACAACCTCATCTTCAAAAACCTTCTTTGGCCTCTGAATTTAGACTTGAGTATCCTAAAGAAGAAGATATGTTTGCTGGTATGATTGGTAGATCAGCAAAAATGAAAGCTGTATTTGAGACGATCAAAAAAGTAGCCGCTACAGACTCAACAGTTTTAATAACTGGGCCATCAGGAACAGGTAAAGAATTAGTAGCTAAAGCTATTCACCAATTCTCCCTAAGAAAAACGCAAAGACAAATTTCTATTAACTGTGGGGCTATTCCTGCAGACCTTTTAGAAAGTGAATTATTTGGACACATGAAAGGATCTTTCACTGGGGCTATCTCGGATAGAAAAGGTCGTTTTGAAATGGCCAATAAGTCGACAATCTTTTTAGATGAAATTGGCGATATGCCTCAGCTTTTACAAGTTAAATTATTAAGAGTTCTTCAATCAAGACAAGTTGAACCTGTAGGTTCGAGCTCGTCTATAGATGTTAATGTTAGAATACTAGCTGCAACTCACAGAGATTTAGAATTAGAAGTTAAGAACGGAAAATTTAGAGAAGATTTATTTTATAGATTAAATGTTATTCCTATAAAGATACCTTCATTAAATTCGAGAAAAGAAGATATCCCTCTATTAGTTGCATACTTTATTGATAAGTTTGGTTCTGCTGATAAGAGTAATGTTATTACTTTTTCAGAAAAAGCTTTTGAATTACTTCTTACTTATGATTGGCCAGGAAATGTTCGTGAATTAGAAAATGTAATTGAAAGATTAATTATTCTAAGAGGTGGATCAGAAATTTTACCAGAAGATTTACCTGCTAAAATTTTTAGACATAATCCACTTGTAACAGATCATTACAAAACTATTTTTGAATTACCTGAAGCAGGTGTTGATATAAAACAAGTTCTTTCAGATATTGAAGACTCACTTATACTTCAAGCTTTAACTTATACTGATGGTAATAAGAATCAAGCATCAAAATTACTTGCCCTAAATAGAACAACATTAATCGAAAAAATGAAGAAAAAGTCGATTAACCTGTAGTTGACCTTAAAGCATCACCAAATAGACGGCCTTTCTGCTCAAGAAGGGCTAACATCACGATATTAAATGAATTTTATTACGAGGCAGTAAGTGTCCTAAGTAAATTTTATTGGTGTCATTTTGCCAACTAGAAAAAAATTGCCTGTTGGAAAATATTTCCTTTAAGTTAATTCAAAAAGTAGTAAAATAAATGAAGAAGGGTTAATTAGGATGATTAACTTAATTTAGGAAACAGGATGTTTCAAATAAGATTTTTCAAAACTTTGACATTTGTCTTTTTGAGTTTGAGTATTTTTTGCTCATATGCTCAAGAAGTTTCTGAAGAAAAACTTTCAACACATTTAAGATGGAAAATTGGTTCGTTTAGAAATCAAGTTATCGTTAATAAAAAAGAAAATGAAGTTGTACTTGAAACACTTGATATAAACTTCTTTAATAAGATGGCCCTTTCTATAGGGAATATTGAAACAAGTAAAGAATATTTTAAAGAGATTAAATTTTCAAAAGATGGCTATCCAAAAGTTCCAGCAAAAATAAAAATTCAATTAGCAAGCAAAGGCGTTGAGTTATTTACTTATCATAAAGATAAAAATCAAATCTTAGATTTTTGGATAAATGAAGATTTTGTAAAATCACAAAGAGCAAGTATTGGTAAAGGTTCTGATCAACCTCAAAAGAAGAGAGTAATATATAAGACGGAATCTAAGAAAAAAGCAAAGAAAGTTGAAAAAGCAAAGAAGTTAGCTGATCTAAGGCTTAAGCAAAAAGATTCAAGACCTGTTGGAACTGAAAAGCAGATCGACAGTAACTATCGTGATTTTAGATATGGGGCAGCCTTTATTTGGGATTACGACCCAGTATTACCGGTATTAAAGGAAGATATTAATCTTTCAAGAAAAACTCCTGAATATTTTTACGAAGTAAAAGATAGAGAAAATACTAATGATGATAAAGAAGCTCACATGCAGCTTACAATTAATCTTTATAAAAAAGAGAAATGGGGATTAATGACTAAATCAATCTCTTTATATGAACAAAAATATGGTCAAGATAGTAACGTTGAAACAAATAACTATTTAAAAGCGAATGCTTTAATCAAAAAGAACTTACAAGATAGAAATAAAGGTATTGGCGTAGCTGCGGGAAATATGCTTAAAACTGTTTTAAGCCAAACGGATAAATATGAATTAAAAAGAGGAATCTTAAGATACTTAATTCAATTCGAAAGAGAAAATGATTCAGCTCTAATAGTTTTAGAATTGGCAAAAAAATTATTTATTATATCTAAAGATCAACATGATAAAGAAATTACAATCTGGTCTTCTGAAGTAATTTTAAATATGCTTGCAAAATTAGGGCAAGTAGAAAAAATCAAGAAATTTGTAGATGATCCTTATGTTGCTTCTATTATCCCTGGTCAATTAATTATTTCTTATCAAATATTTTCCAATTTAAAGATGGGGAACTTAAGAGAAGTAATTAAGCTTTATGAACAAAATAAAGCAAGCTTTGCAGGTGATGTCCACCCAGCAATTATCATCAATGCTGCTGAGGCATATTTTAGAAAAGCTGATTTTGAAAAAGCATTAACTCTATATGATTCATATATAGCTTCTAACTCATTTAGAAAAGAGGCATCTTTTGCAAGAGTAAGACTAGCTCTTTGTTATGAAGTTTTAGAAAAAGATATTAAAAAAGTAAGAGAGTTATATTTAAGAGCTATTGATAGAGCATCAGTTTCTAAAGCTAGATATGAAGCTAAGATAAGATATGTTGGTTTAACCATGGCAAGACAAATCAATATTGATGAAAATGATAAATTTAATTTAGCTTTTTTAGATCAGAGTGTTGATGAAAGAGATTCAATTAGTCCGGATATGAAAAAATTACTTTGGTTAGTAAGACTTAGAAGTTTTATAAATGCTAAAGAATACAAAAAAGCACTTGAATATGTTCAGACACTACCTTTAGAAAGTATGAATGCACTTGATAAGATCGTTTATAGAGAAGATTGGGCAGAGGTTACTTTAGGATTAGTTAAAGAGAATTTTGATCAAAAGCAATATATTGATGCCATTAAGATATGGGAAAATCAAAGGAAAAATTTAGAAGGCCATGTAATGCCATCAGCTGAAATACATTATTATGTCGCAAAATCACTTCTTGAAATGGGATTAATGAAAGGATTTCAGACTAAGTTAGCTGAGTTAGAAGCTGAAACAAGAAAAATTGTTTCACATTTTCCTGAATGGGTTGAGAGAAAAAACTCAAATATCAAAAGCTTAATAGTTGAATTAAAAGTAAACCAGATCTTTAAGAATAAAGAATGGTCAAAAGGTATAGAATTATTAGTTAAAGTGGAAGATTTCCCAGGAAGAAGATATTTAATCTCTAAAGCGTACTATGAGTTAGGGAATCACAAAAAATCAATTCAGCTTGTTGAAGACACAATAATACATGATGCAGAAAAGAAGAAACTAACTACTTCTGAATTAAATGATCTGGTTACTTTTTATATCGAGTCTCTTGATAAAGTAGCAAGTCGTCAGAAATTTTTGAAAATTACTGGTGCAATATTAGATGATGCTAAAAATTCAGGAAGCAGATTAACACCGACAATAAAAGAGAGAATTAGTTATTTAAGAATTGAAGCAATAAATAGAGTTGATACTTTAATAAAATCTAATCTGATTAAAGAAGCAGGAAGCTTTTTAACGGATTATAAAGGATCAACTTATAAATGGAGAATAAAGTATCTGTTAGCAATGGCCTATCTTAATCAAAATGACGTTAAGAATGGAAAAAAAGAGTTAGCAGAAATTATTTCAGGTGAAAATGTACCTGAATATTTGAAAGTTGATGCGAAAAGTGAACTTTCAAGTATTCAGTTACAAGAAAGGATATAACCTACACTTATAAATAGACAGGAGGTCTAATGTTAGCGCAAGGAATGAAATTAGTAGGAACTCATCCAAAATTTAGAAAAGCGATTGATTTTGCAAGAAACGTTTCAGTTACAAAATCACCGGTTTTACTAGTTGGGGAGACAGGAACAGGAAAGAAATCTTTTTGTCAGATGATTCACTCAGAATCTTCAAGATCTAAAGGATGCTTTTTTGTAGTAGATTGTTCACAAGAATCTAAAAAAGTGGAAGATCAACTTCTAGGATTTAGAGATGATGAAACAGGAAGTTTCACAAAAGGTGTCCTAGAACAAGCAAACAATGGAACAGTTGTTTTTGCAAACATTGATGGTTTGGAAGAATCTTTTCAAAAAAGAATCTATCAAATTATTCAAGAACTACCAGATTATGATTTAGATGTAAGAGTTTTAGCTACAACAACTAAAAACTTATCTAAATATGTTGGTGCAGGTAGATTCTATAGAGCTCTTTTCACTTACTTTAATGGAACTCAAATTAACTTGAATCCACTTAGAGAAAGACCGGAAGATATCGAAGAAATAGCTAGATTCTATATCAACGAATATAAAACTGAAAACAATACAAATGTTGAAATTACTCAAGAAGCTCTTGATAAGATTAACAATTTTTATTGGACACATAACGTAGCTGAACTTAAGTCAGTTATTGAAAATGCAGCAGCAAACTGTAACGGTGTTTTAGATATCAATGCAATTGAATTAGGTGAGAAAAAATCTGAGTCAATGATTGCTGAAAGTGATGATGGTGGAATTAAACTTATGTCACTTAAAGATGCAGAAAAATTACTTATTAAGAAGGCTCTTGTTCACACAAGTGAAAATAGAACACAAGCTGCTAAAATTCTTGGTGTTTCAATTAGAACATTAAGAAACAAAATTAATGAGTATAGAGGCGATGGTTCAAGTTACTTTATTAACTTGAGATAGGAAAATATGAAAGTTTCTGACAAGACATTAGACGCGTTAAAGGCGGCAATAGATTTTAGAGAAATGAGACAAGAGATCATTACTTCTAATATTGCTAATGCAGAGACGCCTGGATTCAAGGCCAAAAGGTTAGAATTCGAGGATGCGCTAGCACGTGCTTTAGATGTCGATGGTCAGCAAGCTTTAAAGACAGAAGATGAAGCCCATTATGATGTGGGTAGTGGCGGATTTAAAAATCTTGAGCCCGAAATAATCAATGACCCAAATGGTGTTGTTAGTGAAGATGGAAACACTGTGAACAGAGAAGATGAAATGTCTCGTATGGCCGAAAACAAAATTATGTACGACGCCTTAGTTCAGTTAGTGAATAAAAAATTAGCACTAAAAAAATACGCCATTGAATCGGAAAGGTAGGAGTAAACCATGGATTTGTTAACTAGCTTAAAAATTAGTTCATCAGGTTTAGCAGCAAACAGAAAAAGGATGGAAGCTATTTCTTCGAATATAGCTAACGCCCAAACAACTCGAACTGCAGAAGGTGGACCTTATCGCCGTAAGGAAGTTGTTTTCGGATCAGAGCCGGCACGTGAATCATTTTCAGAAATATTAGAGGGAGAACTTAATGAGCATGGACAAACAGTTCAAGCAACAGAAGTGATCTCTACAGATAGACCTCCGATTTTAAAGTATGACCCGAACCACCCGGACGCTAACGAGGAAGGTTATGTGGCCATGCCAAATATAAATGTAATGGAAGAGATGGCGAATATGATTTCAGCACAACGTGCTTATGAAGCAAATATTACGTCAATAAATACAACTAAAGCTATGGCCATAAAGGCCTTAGAGATTGGAAGATAAGGGAGTAGCTTATGAGTATTCAAACAATAGGAAGCTTTAATCAGTTATTAACAAATCAAAAAGCCCAGAACTGGACAAATAATGCTGAGTTTGGTGCTAAATTAAAAATTGATGACATTGATAAAACGATGGGTACTTCCCCAGACGGTTTGAAAGCTACTCAATCTTTTGGTGATTTTCTCGCTAAAAGTTTAAGCGAAGTAAATAAAATACAGAATACTGCAAATGTTGCGATGGAAAAATTAGCAACAGGGCAGTCAAAAAGTTTACACGAGACAATGATCGCTGTTGAGAAAGCAGAAATTGCTTTTAAACAAATGAATCAGATAAGACAAAAAGTAATAGGCGCATATAAAGAAATTATGAATATGCAAATGTAATTTTATCAGAGCATAAAAGCTCAGGAGATTAGCTGTGGAAGCATTTTTAAAGAACGTAGTAAACAATTTTTCGGAATTTTTCAAATCCTTAGATGTGATTCGAAAAACAGGTTTTATTGTGATCTCAGCGGGTTTAATTCTGGCCATGTTCACGATGATCATGTGGGCGGCTAAAACTCAATATCAAGTTCTTTACACAGATCTGAGTAAAGATGATTCAGCTCAAGTAGCAAGATTGCTAAAAGAAGCAAGAATTAATTATCAAATAGACGATGAAGGAAAAACTATTAGAGTTCCAGAACATCAAGTTGATATTTGGAGATTAGAGCTTGCTAAAAAAGGTGTACAGTTTAGCACGACAGTTGGATACGAAGTTTTTGATAAGCAGTCATTTGGTACAACAAATTTTGTACAAAAAATAAATAAACAAAGGGCCCTTGAAGGTGAGTTAATTAAAACAATTAAACATATTAAGGGTGTTAAAAGAGCAAGAGTTCACTTAAGTATTCCCGAATCATCCCCATTCGTAGCAGAAAGAAAACCACCAGGAGCATCAGTTGTTCTAGAATTAGAAAACGGTATGACAATGGTACAGAGTGAAATTAAAGGTATTATGTCTTTAGTTTCAGCTTCTGTAGATGGAATGCGTTCCGAAGATGTAATTATTATTGATCATAGAGGTAAGAAGCTTTCTGAAAATATGGGCGATAGTATGGCCCAAGAAACAGCTACTAGAATGGCCTTAGAATCTAAATTAAATAGAAAGTACGAGTCTCAAGTTGAAGACATCCTTTCTCGAGTTGTTGGAGATGGAAAAGTTATCGCTAAAGTTTCAGTAAAAATGGATTTTACTGAACAAGTTCAAACCGCAACATCGTATGATAATGAAAACTCAGCAGTACTTTCCGAAGTAAGTAATAAGCAAGTGTTACATGGTTCTCGCCCATCACCTCAGGGGATTCCAGGCGCGAGATCAAATCTTCCAGGTCAATCACCGCAGCCAGGTGTTCCTGAAACAAGAAATGATGTTGATAAGTCGTTAACAACTAAAAATTATAATGTTCCAAATAAAGTAACTAAATCTAGAAATCCAACTGCGGTTGTAACTGGTGTTAGTGTTGCTGTAATGATTGATGGAAAGAAAATTCCAATGCTTGATGCTAACGGTGCTCCAATAGTTAGTGAAGAAGGCATTCCTAAAACGGCTTATGAACCTTGGAGTGAAGCTGAAATTTCAAACTTCACCGCAATTGTTTCTTCAACTTTAGGATTAAATCTTGATAAAGGTGACAACCTTGTCATTAAGAATATGGAATTTGCTAAAGAAGATCTAACAGAAGCAGAAGCTTTACAAAGACGTAGAGAGAATCGTGAAATTATTAGAAATATTTCTAAGTATCTTGCGATCGGTGTATTACTTTCAGTATTCTTCTTTGTTGTTATTAGACCATTTATTCAATGGGTAACAGAAAATACTTCAGATTCAATTGAAGATTATTTACCAAAAACAATTGAAGAGTTAGAAGCACTTCAAGCTAATCAAAGATTACCAGGATTAGAAGATGCACTTCCAACAATTGAGGAAACTCTCAATCCAGAAAAGATTGAAGGGAATATGTTAAGAGAAAAGATTATTAGTTTAGTTGAAGCAAACCCAGCTAAGGCTGCGCAAGTGCTTCACGATATGATGCATTCAACTGATTCAGACAAACAGATTGCATAAGGAGTAGGAAGTGGCATTAGATAAATCAATTGATCCAGATGTAGAGTTTGCGTTACTTTCCGGGCAAGAAAAGGCAGCGATTCTCTTATCTTCATTGGGACCATCTACAACGAGATTAATTTTCTCGCATCTTAAAGATAATGATGTAAAGAGAATGATTAACGTTATGAGTACGACTAACAAGTCAGAGATTTGGTTAGTTAAAAAAGTATTAGCTTACTTTTACTCAGCCTTAAATGAAGATAATGCATTATTGTTCTCCGGAAATAAAGGTAGAGACTTTATTCTTTCTACACTTGGTGAAGGAAGAGCAAAACAACTTCTTGGACAAATTGTTGATGTTGGATCAAGTAATACTCTTGAATCACTTGAACTAGTAGATACAAGAACTCTAGCTAACTTCTTAATTAACGAGCACCCGCAAACGATTGCTCTAATCATTGCCCACTTATCTACAGAGAGAAAAGTAGATGTTTTACGTAAATTACCAGATGGATTACAAGCAGAATGTGTACTAAGAGTAGCAAATCTAGACTTCGTATCTCCAGAATTAATTGCTCAACTTGATGATGTTCTTAAAACAGAATTATCTACTCTTGGATCAATTGATACACAACAACTTGGTGGTGTTGAACCAATCGCAGATATGCTTAATCAGATGGATAAAAATACTGAGAAAAATGTTATGTCTCGAGTTGAAGAAAAAGATCCAGAACTTGCTGAAGAAATTAGAAAACTTATGTTTGTTTTTGAAGACCTTGTCTTTGTTGATGATAAAGGTATTCAAGAGCTTCTTAAGACTGTTGATTCACAGAAAATGGTTATCGCCCTTAAGACTGCACCAGAAGAAGTTAGAGCGAAACTATTTAAAAACATGTCTAATAGAGCGGCTGGAATCTTACGGGAAGATCTGGACTCACTTGGGCCAACAAAATTATCGGATGTTGAGAAAGCTCAGATTGAAATTGTACAAGTTTGTAAAGATCTTGAATCTAAAGGTAAGGCAATTATCTCTAGAGGTGGAGACGGAGAACAATTCGTATAAAAGGATTAAAATATGGGGTCTAAAACAGGTACAGAAGTTTCATCTTATAAATTTCAACAGTTTTCGAATTCTTCGAATACTGTTGAACAATATACTTTTGGAGAGTTTTCTAAAGCAGACATCTTAGATGAAGTTGAGATAAGAGTTCATGATAAGAATATTAGAAAAGAAAGAGAAGCTGCTAGCACTTCAAATTTTAAAATATTAAATGAAGTGCAAAATCTTCGTGGAATTAGAGACCAAGAAAAACTAGATTACGAGCAAAGAATCCAAAAAGATCTTTCAGAAAGACTCGAAAAGATTAAAAAAGCTTCTAGTGAAGAAGGTTTTAACGAAGGCTTTGAAGCTGGTAAGAAACAAGCATATGATGAAGCAATTATAAAAGCGAATGAACAAATTGAAATGATGAATGAAATAATTCATACACTACAAGAACAAAAGATTGAAATGCTTACTAGTTATAAACTTAAAATTTTCAATCTGGTTAGGCAGCTTACAAAATGGTTCACTTTAAAAGAGGTATCAGAAGATCATTCTTACTTATCTCGATTAATAGAAAAATTGATTCACGAAATCAACACTAAATCTAATTTAATAATTAAAGTTAATAAAAGTGATTTTGATAAAATGCCAGAAGCTTTACTGAAAGTTGAAGAGAGACTTGGTAAATTACAAAACGTGAGAATTGAAATTGATCTAGATATGTCTCATAGAGGAATAATAATCGAATCTGAAAATGGTTTAATTGACGGATCTTTTCATGCTCAATTTCAAAGCTTTGATAAAGTTTTTGAATCGGTGGGGCTAAATGGAGACGACTAGTAAAATTCTTTTAAAAGAAATTGAAAATAAGTCACCTTATCAAAATATTGGAAAAATAATTTCATCTCGTGGAACATTATATGAAGCAATTTTACCGAGAGCGGTAATCGGATGTAATGTTGAATTTGTAACTGAACTTGGAGAGCGATCTCTAGGTGAGGTCGTTGGTATAAATGGAAATCATTGTATGGTTATGCCTTATAATGATTTATCTGGAATCAATTCAGAAACTAAAATTTATCTTAAAGAATTAACAACTAAGATAAAAATATCTCATGGTTTTCTTGGTAGAGTTATTGATTTTCAAGGAAATCCAATTGATGGGAAAGGTCCAATTACTGATCCTGTAGTGGAACTTAGAGACATTTATGGTGAGCCACTAAATCCACTTTTAAGACCACCAATACGAAAGTCACTTGATGTAGGTGTTAAATCGATTAATAGTTTTATTACCTGCGGAAAAGGCCAAAGGGTCGCGATTATGGCTGGTTCAGGTGTTGGTAAGTCAGTTCTAATGGGGATGATTGCTAAAAATACTTCTGCAGATATAAATGTTATTGCTCTTATTGGTGAACGGGGTAGAGAGGTTCTTGAGTTTATAGAATCTGATCTTGGACCAGAAGGCTTAAAAAGATCTGTTGTTATTGTTGCAACATCAGACAGTTCAGCACTAATTAAAGTTAAAGCAGCTTATACGGCTACCACAGTAGCAGAATATTTTAGAGATCAGAAAAATGATGTAATCTTAATGATGGATTCTATTACTCGTTTTGCTATGGCAAATAGAGAAATAGGAATGAGTTCAGGGGAACCACCAGGTCCTAAGGGTTATGGTCCAAGTGTATTTTCTAAATTACCTAAATTAATGGAGCGAGCGGGAACAAAAAAAGACGCTGGAACTATAACAGGAATCTATACAGTACTTGTTGAAGGTGATGATATGGATGAGCCGATTGCAGATGCTGTAAGATCAATTTCAGACGGACATATTGTTTTAAGTCGAGCACTTGCAGCGAAAAATCATTATCCTGCAATTGATGTACTTGCTTCTGTATCAAGGGTAATGCCAAAAGTATGTTCTCAAGAGCATTTAGTAGTAGCTTCTCACTTAAGAGATCTTTTAGCTGCATATACTGAAAATGAAGATCTAATTACTGTCGGTGCCTATGCAAAAGGAACAAATACAAAAGTAGATAAATCTCTTGTCATTTATGATGATTTAATTTCTATGCTCAGACAAGATATGAATGAAAATACCTCCATTGATGGAACTTTTGATGTCATGCTTGAAATTGCTAGGAAGGGCGAAGAGTCGATTTCTAATCAAAATAATTACTCGGATGAAGAATAATGAAAAAGTTTAAGTTTAAATTAGAGGCTTTACTGAAATTAAGAAGATTTAAAGAAGAACAAGCTCGTGTTCAAATCGGTATGATGAGAACGGAATTAGAAAAATTAAAAGAAAGAATTGATATAGAAAGAGAGCATATGAATGTTGCGGCTGATTCACAGGTCAGAGTTTTAAATGCAGGCTCTGCTGCTCGTAACGTACAGTTTTACCCTGATTATTTTGAGGGAAAAGAAAAAAGTATTAAGAATATTTTGAAT
>CAYGTU010000057.1:0-16431 GCA_964352945.1 uncultured Bacteriovoracaceae bacterium | reverse complement strand
TTTTTTTAGTTATATGTTTGGTCTTTAATTTTATTTTATCTAATGCAGTTACTTAATTTATATTCTTAGATCTTACTAATTCCTTAACTTCAGAATATTGACTATAAAACCAAACTAATTTATTTCTCTCGAGCATCCAATCGATCGAATCAACTGGTTTATGAGTTAAATGAGAATTTTTTTGTACTTCACTAAATTTAGAAAAATGTTCATAAGCTGTGAGGTGAAAAATATTTTTCTCCTGACCTGTTGGCGTGAAATTCGGGATATCATCAACTAGAATTATATTATCTAAATCATTTGAAATTAATCTTAAATCTTTTTTTAAACGTTCAGCAAAACGAGCTTTGGGACTAGCATCCGCGACATGATGAAGTTCTTCATAACTTAATATTTTTTTAGAAATTTCATATAAACTTCTGCCATCACTTAGTTTAATTTTTTTTAATAATTCAAAATTTCGAGATCGCTTGCCGCCACTAAAAAAAGAAACGTCTACTCCATCAACCAGAAGCAGCTCAATAATTTCAGTCGCCCCATCTGTTAAGTAATAATATTTACCTTCAACAAAGAAAACATTACGTTTACCTGCTTGCTCTTTTCCCACTGTATAAACAAGAGTCCAGTCGATATCAAAAACAATATCAATCGCCTGCGCCCTAAGCGTAAATAAGAATAAAATCATAAAAATTATTCGCATAATCTAGTATTCTTGTCGGTTAAATAGAGCTATTTGTTTAATTACTAACTACTTGAATTAACTAAAAGATAACTTCCTTGTTCAATTAGATCTCTATGATATAGTTTATTCAACCTCTCCCTTTTTAGCGGACAGGCTTACAATTGCGAAAATAAAAAAAGCCTTCATTGATGAGGGCTTTTTTATTACTGCAATCTAAATGAAATTAATCTTAAATATAAGATCCTGATATTATTTGATTTTAAGTTTGATTAAGTAAAAAACTACTCAATAAACACCTGAAATTTAATAAAAGAGAGGGACGAAAGTCCCTCTCTCCATCACTCTAGTACTGTTAATAGTGAAAGCCATAAGCTTAAAATATTAAGTACTAAAGCAATGTATGCGTAGACTTCCTTGTCCAATTGGACCTCCCAGTCGAGACCAAGACCATCCCTGATCAAAAACCAAGAAGAAGTACGCAAATTCACTTTTTTAAAAACGTCTCTCATGCTAAAATTTCCTATCCTCTCTTCATTGCGGATAGGAAAAAGTAATGTATGCGATAAAAAGCCCCTTCCAGACCGGGGCTTTTTTATTAGTGCAAACCCAGAAAAATTTATCCCCACATTAAGCGATTGAAATCTTTGGAATATCATTTTGATTAAGATACAATTTCTCAATGAATCTCACTAAAACTGATCAATTAATGCTTAAATTTGCATACGGCTGCCTCGTCTTCATGTGCTGTTTTATGACGATCTCAGTATCAGGAGCAATCGCAGGGTGGATTCTCTTATCTGTGCCTAGTTTGTATTTTACTTTTTGGGCGAAAAGACTTGAACTTGGAAAGCCAAGTAAAGCTCACTGGTTTTTGATTTTATTTTATCTTTCGGCCTTGGTTTCAACTTTTATTAATTGGGGTGTTTACGAAAACCCAGCTCGTGGATTAGGTAAACTAAATTATATCCTTCAAGGAATTTTCTTTATCTATACTCTTAAAGCACTTGTTAAATATCATTACACTAATGAGCGTGTTGCAAGAATAATTCATATCATCGCCATTACCTGCGCTATTGAAACAATTGTAGGAATTATTTGTAAGGTCACAAATTATGATATTGTCCGTGGTCATCCTCGAAATTTTGGTGGAAGGATAATTGGAATAAGAGGAATTTTATTTTATGGCTATGAGATGCCTTATTATAATTTACTTCTTTGGGGGATTCTTCTTTATCGTGATCAAATTAAAGCCATTAATACGAAATTAATTCTATTCTGTGTTTCACTTTCTACATTTGGCTTACTTTACTCTGATACAAGAGGTGGAATTCTTGCTTTCTTTGCGGCACTTCCTTTTATCTTTTATGGCAAAAACAAAAAACTCTTTATGAAAGTTACTGTAGCAATTGCCCTACTTGGTGGAATTATGCTCACTCTCGTTTTAACTGGAGTAGTAAAGCATCGTGTTTTTCAAAAACTAGATTCTCCTTCAAATAGAGGGCGAGTAATGATGTGGCAAAAATCTATAGAAGCTTTTAAAGATAAACCATTTTTAGGCCATGGAAACTTAGCAATCATGCCACAATATTATTTTAAAGTTTATAGAGACGATGGTTCGATGTATCGAGAAGGAAGACTTGAAGATAGCCATAATACCTACCTTCAAATTTTATCTAACCTTGGGGTTATTGGGTTGATTTTGTTTCTATGCTTCTTGGGACTTTGGATTTTAAAAGACTTAAAACTAGAGACATTTACCAGAAACTTGACTCTGCCTTGCGTTATTTCCTTTGCATTTCAGTCTCTAGTGCACTCAAGCTTCACGACTGGTGTGACTACGGCAATTTTACTATTGTTCTTATTTTCTCTATCCAATCTGTCTGATAATATAAAGGCATGAATCAATCATTTAAAAATGCAATCCTCTTCTGCCTAGATGTTATTTGTCTTTCTCTGGCATTTTTACTCATGGTATATGTCGAAGGAAAATTTCAGTATAACCCGATTGTTTTTAATAAACACCTTTTTCCCTTTTTAATCCTAAGCATTTTTTGGGTTACCTTTTTCTATATAGAAGGGTTTTATTCAATTAGAAATCAAAAATTATCAAATCAATTGGCGAGTATTACTAGGGCCATATCAATCAATGCTATATCTACATTTCTCTTTTTCTATTTTATACCTAGCTTTGGCATTAGCCCAAAAACTAATCTAGTAATCTTTTCAGTAACAACTTTTCTCTTACTTTTTATTTATCGTAGAATTTTTTATCTCTATTTTTCACAAAGCACTTTAAAGTACGAGCTACTTGCTATTGGTAATGATTCACTTACAGATGAGGCAAAAAATATTTTAGATAGTAAACCTATCTTGGGCATGAGCATTGTAAAATCTTTAGGACCAAAAGAAGCACTAAATTTTGATTTTAATTCTACTAGCCTTAAAAATATTAAATCAATCTTGGTTGATAAAAGAGCACTTGAAAATAATGCCTTAGTCAAAAAGTTACTTAAATTGATTCCATTAAATATTAGAATTATAGACCTCATTACTTTTGTTGAAGAAATTTCAGGTGAAATAGCAGTTGAGTCGCTTCAAGGCGTTTGGCTTCTAGAAAATTTTGGAAGTCGTTCAAATAAATTGTATTTTTTTATTAAAGGTATTTTTGATAAATTTATCGCTCTATTAATTTTTATACTCTGCCTACCTATATTTATTATCCTTATCCCTCTTTTACTTATTATCTCTGGCCGTCCACTTTTCTTTTCTCAGACAAGAACCGGACTACACGGTAACCCTTTTACACTCTACAAACTTAGAACAATGAGTATTGATGCAGAAAAAGACGGAGCAAAATGGGCAACACCAGGGGACGCAAGAGTAACTCCCATTGGAAAAATTTTGAGAAAGACTAGACTAGATGAATTACCCCAACTTATTAATGTTTTAAAAGGTGATATGAGTTTAGTTGGACCAAGACCTGAACGCCCTGAAATGATTATTGACCTTGAAAGAAATATTCCTTTTTACAATGAGAGACATCTTGTTAAACCTGGTGTTACAGGTTGGGCCCAAGTGAACTATCGATATGGTTATACTGAAGATGATTCACTTAAAAAACTTCGATATGATTTATATTACGTAAAGCATAAGTCTATTTGGCTTGATATTGCTGTAATTTTAAAAACTATAAAGACTGTTCTTACTGGGATAGGACATTAATTTTTATATACTTTCAATCAGGTTGGAAATATCTTTTGAAATTATCTCTCTATTAAAATGTTCTTGAACATAAGCTTTTCCCTTAGCTCCCATAATAGAAAAATTGTTCTTTTCTGAAATCATTGCTTTTATTTTATTAATACAATCATCTACATTCTGAGGTTTAAAAACATATCCCGATTCTGAATCCTCAATTACTTTAGCTGCTTCTCCAGTAACTCCACAAAGCATTGGTTTTTCAAGCGCCATACCTTGGAATATTTTAGAAGGTAAGGCAAATTCAAATAATGGAGTATCGACTAATGAAACAAAGAAAATATCAATTAAACTTATATAATTATGCAATATTTCAGGCTGTACAGCTTCTTTTAAAATTACATTAGTAACTTTTTTATTCTTTATATAGTTTTCAATTTTAGAGAATTCATTACCAAAACCAAGTATTAGAAATTGTATTTCTGTGATTTTTTCTGCGACATCAACAACAAAACTTAATGATTGAGAAGCCCCTAAAATACCAAAATAACCAATTGTAACTTTATTTAAATCTAAATTTAAATCTTCCCGTGATAAACTAATATCTTTCTGTTTATCTATTGAAGTAAAATTATATCCATTTGGCGCAAAGAAACATTTATTATTATTTGTTATATTATTGATATGATTTATGAATCCTTTTGTTACAACAACAATTTTATCTGCACTTAAATATGCATATTTTTCAATTTTCTCTGCCCAATATATAAGTTTTGAACTAATATCTGGATTCACAACCTTGACTGATTCT
Organism: uncultured Bacteriovoracaceae bacterium; assembly: GCA_964352945.1. Taxonomy (GTDB): domain Bacteria; phylum Bdellovibrionota; class Bacteriovoracia; order Bacteriovoracales; family Bacteriovoracaceae; genus CAYGTU01. The sequence continues at coordinate 11,740 of CAYGTU010000057.1, read as the reverse complement.
GGCCAAAGATCTCTAATTTCGAGAACTAATTTTATTCTTCTTATTTTTGAAAGTAAGACTGCTGATAATGTAATAAATAAAGGAGGAGATGAGCAATAAATCACATCATGCTTTCTGCATAACAATCCAAATATAAAAGAAGTAAATACAAAAGAGAAATATAAAAGGTAGTGCTGAATGGATCGAGTTCTTCCAAAGGCTAAAATGGGTAATCTGTATAGTGTGATATTTTCAATATTTTCTTTTTCATACAATTTAAAATATTTTTCCAATGGTAGTTTTCCGTCTGGATAGTTAGAGAAAGGACAAATAACCGTGACTCTATGACCAAGTTTAGAAAATGCCATGATGTTGTCACTAGCTCTAACTGAGGCAGCACCTTTTTCAGGTGTATAGTACTGTGTTATATATAAAATTGATTTCATTTATCCTCAGCTATAGATTCGATTAATTATATAAAACGTAATGCCTATATGTAACTAAAGATTAGAACAAATAAATCTTTCATTCATTTTGTCATCACATTTTCTGCAAAGCGAAAAATCATATCTATTTAATAGCCTTTTCAGATGGTTTTTTAACAATCGAAAATGATAAATAAGCGAATATTGAGTAGATGAAACACTCTGATAGAACAAATATCTTAAGAAAGGTATAGAAATTTGTTTTTTCCAAAAAACAGAAGAAAGAGACAGAAATCATAAACATTGAATTAAATAAATTAAAAATACTTAATAATCTTAATCTATTGTGAATCACAAATGACGCTGAGATTGGGCCTGAAGCTAATTTAAGAATTATTGATAGCGCGAGATATTTTGCAATAGTACCAGACATTATCCACTTAGTTCCAAAAATAAATGAAAATAAAAATTCTCCATAAATAAAAATTGGAAGAAAAATAATTAAAGATAGAAATATTAAAGTCACAAATAATTTGGCCATCATTATTTTTTGTTTTTTAATATCACGTGTTTCAGAGAGTTTTTGTATAAAAAGCTGGTAAAGCGAAGTTCTCAATATTTTAGAAGGAACAGTCGTTGCTCTATGAGCAAATCCATAAAAACTGACAATAGAGATATTAAACATCTTACTAATTATAAACACAGGTAACTGGCTATTTACAGATTCTAAAATAGAAGGAAAACCTAAATACAATGGGTAGTTCTTATGTTTTTTTATATTAGAAATTGATTCTTTAAGATTAAATCCAAGATAAAACATCTTGTCATATCTTGAGCTGACAATAATATATACAAGAGATGTAATGAATATTGTTAAAATTTGAGATACTACCAAACCGAAACTATTTTTCATAAAAAAGTAAGCTAAAAAATTAAATAATAACAGTAAAAATACTTGAACAATCTTTAAGATTGAAATCTGCTTATAAGAATTCAAGACGATTAAATGACAGGTAAAAATTGAAATAAGTCCTGTCGACATTGTTCCTAAAGGTACAAGAAAAATAAATTCTCCAAGTAATTTAATATTTTCAAATGGTTGATAGAAATAAAATCCGATCGATATAATAAAAAATACAAGTGTTGAAACTATTAAGAAAGTGATGGCAGTCAGAAGATGACTTCTTCTTTGCTCACCCTCCTTTAAAATTAATTGTTCTAGTCTACCAGTCGATAAAACACCACCTATAGCTATTACTGAGTTTATTATAATTACTAAGGAGAATTCTTCTGGCAAAAACAAACGAGCAAAAATAGGTTGAATCAAGAAATTTAACAATTGAGCAAGAACTGTTCCAGAAGTAAGTGTGGTTAGTTTTTTAAAAAATGGACTATTTATCAAAACTTTTACAAACATTGAATAATTTTATCTTGATCCTCTTTAGATAAATAAGGAGACATTGGAATACTCATGACCTCAGAAGCAAGTAGTTCTGAAACGGCGTAAGTTTCATTTGAAAGGTAGATAGGCTGCTTATTTAAAGGAATTGGATAATGAACAGCTGTAGGAATTCCTTTTTCAATTAGCTCTTTTTGAAATTGATCTCTATTTTTTACTCGAATTGTATATTGAGCGTAAACTGATTCATTACCTTCTTTAACTATTGCTGTTTTGTATTTGTTCATTAAGGCTTCATCATATCTTTTAGCAACGGCTAATCTTAATTCTCTTTCTTGTTCAAAAATTGCTAATTTTTCAATTAAAATTGCGGCTTGAATTGTATCAAGTCTTCCGTTTAATCCAATTCTAGTGTGGTAATATCTCTTTTCTTGACCATGATTTTTAATCTCACGAATCTTAAGAGCTAGATCATCATTATTTGTAAAAATTGCTCCACCATCTCCATAACACCCAAGAGGTTTAGAGGGGAAAAAACTTGTGGTAGCGATATCTGATAATGTTCCTGAGAATTTTCCTTTGTATTTAGCTCCAAATGATTGAGCCGCATCTTCAATGACAACTAAATTATGTTTTTCTGCAATGGCATTAATTTCATCCATATCAGCACATTGCCCGTAAAGTGAAACCGGCATAATTGCTTTGGTTTTCTTAGTGATTTTTTCTTCTAATTTACTTGGATCTAGATTACATGTATCTTCACAAACATCCACAAAAACTGGGATCGCTCCCAAAATAGAAACCGTTTCTGCTGTCGCAAAAAAGGTAAAAGCAGGAACAATAACTTCATCTCCAGCTTGAATATTAGCTGCCATTAAGGCAATTTGCAGTGCTGTTGTTCCATCAGAGACACCAATAGCGTGCTTTACTCCTAAGTAGTTTTGAAGCTTTTCTTCAAACTCTCCTACCTCTGGGCCCATTATATATCCGCTATGATTTAAAACATCCTGAATTCTTTTATTAATTTTATCTTCAATTGTCTTATACTGAGCCTGTAAATCGATAAAAGGTATCATAGTTCAATCCTCATATTTCCATTTTCAAGAATGTATTTTTGTTTCGTATTTGGGCAAATAAATTCACCCGATCCATCTATAGGAAGTTTAATTTGCTCACCAAATCTACTCATCCACCCTATTTGTTTGGCTGGAACTCCGGCCATCAATGAAAAAGGTTTTGTATTTTTATTTACTACAGCTCCTGCTGCAACAAAAGTATAAGCTCCAATCTCAACTCCACAAACAATTGTACAATTTGCTCCAAAGGTTGACCCTTTACGAACAAATGTATCCATATAAGCATCTTTTCTTACAATTTCAGATCTTGGATTATAGACATTTGTAAAAACCATACTGGGTCCACAAAATACATCGTCTTCAATGTAGACATTATCGTACACTGAAACATTATTTTGAACTTTTACATTATTTCCAATTTTTACTCTGTTTCCAACAAAAACATTTTGGCCAAAAGAGCAGTTTTCACCTATTTCAGCTCCACCACAAATATGAACCCAATGCCAAATTCTAGAGCCTTTTCCAATTCTGGCACCTTCGTCAATAATTGCAGTTTCATGTTTTGAAAAATCTGACATTATAAATCCTTTAACATTTGATGTGAGTAATTCTGAACACCCATTGGTATTGCTGATCTCAGCTTTTCAACTAATCTGACAGCGACTCTTGCGTCTTCAAGACCATAGCCTTTGCCATCTAATACATGTTGATAAACTTTCGTATGTAAATCAGTAAATCCACCAGAAAATTCAATTTCTTCACCTGATAATTTAATTGATCGAAAAGTAGAATTATTTTTTTCTATTGCTGATTGTGGTAGATAATTTTTATCAACACTTAAAATCCATTTAACTTTTGCTTTTTCGTATTCCAAATATCCACTCGCCAAAGTGTTATTTGATACATGTAATTCATTCTTTTTTACATCGCCAAATAACCAGTAAAGCATATCAAAAAAATGAACTCCAATATTAGTTGGAAGGCCACCTGATTTTTCTGTGTCACCTTTCCAAGATTGATGATACCAAGGTCCACGAGATGTTATATAGGTTAATTCAACATCATAGTTCGCATTTGGATCACTATCAATTTTCTCTTTTAACATTTTAATTGACTCGTGAACTCTTAATTGAAGTACTGTATATACTTTTTTTCCTAATTTTTTTTCTAATTGCACGAGTTCATCAATATCTGATTCATTTAAGACCAGTGGCTTTTCACAAATTACATCACAACCTTTTTCTAATCCGAATTTAATATGTGATTTATGCATAAAATTGGGGGAGCAAATAGAAATATAGTCGATGTTTTTATCTGTTCCCTTGAATGAATTAATTTTATCTGCAAATAAATTGAAATTGGTATAAAACTCAACATCTTGAGAATAGCGATCTAAAATTCCAACAGAGTCATTAACGTCATTTGCAATAACAGTTCTATTGCCTGTATCGTTTATCGCTTCAAAGTGTCTTGGAGCTATATAGCCACCAACCCCGATTAGAGCAAAGTTTTTCATGATTCACCTATCTATGATTTTGTCACGTTATCATTATTTCCACGATATTTTCCTCGCGTATCAATGATAAGTTTTGAATTTTTTAAAATCATTTCATAATCAAATGCTTGATGAGCAGTCGCGAGAACAACACAATCATATGAATTTAAAGTTTCAGGGTTTAGCTCCACACTACTCAAATCAAATGAGTGCTCTCTCATCTTCGGGAATTTTAAAACATGAGGGTCAGAATAAGATATTACTGCTCCCATATCTCTTAGTTTTTCCATTATAAAAACAGAAGGAGACTCTCGCATATCATCTACATTTTGCTTATAAGCAATCCCTAAAATAAGAATTTTTGCACCTTGAATAGCTTTGCCAGATTTATTTAATGTTTTAGAAATTTTATTAACAACATAGCTTGGCATCTTACTATTAATTTCACCGGCTAATTCAATAAAGCGAGTACTTACACCATATTCTCTAGCTTTCCATGTTAAATAAAACGGATCAATCGGAATACAATGTCCCCCAAGCCCTGGACCTGGGAAATAAGGAACAAATCCAAATGGTTTTGAAGCTGCAGCATCGATCACTTCAAAAATATCAATACCCATTTTATCTGCAACAATTTTCATTTCATTAACTAATCCTATATTCACGGCTCTATGAATATTTTCAAGAAGTTTTGTCATTTCAGCTGCTTTACAAGATGAAACGGGAACAACTTTATCAATTACTAATTCATAAAGACTTTTTCCCACTTCTAAGCATTTTGGAGTTACCCCTCCGCAAACTTTTGGAATGGTTTTTGTTGAGAAATCTTTTCTCCCTGGATCTTCTCTCTCGGGTGAATAGATAAGATAAAAATTTTCACCGACTTTAAATCCACGACTCTCAATCATTGGTAATAATTCTTCTTCAGTCGTCCCTGGATAAGTTGTACTTTCTAAAGAAACTACTTGATCTTCTCTAATATAGGGAACGATTGACTTCATTGTAGCTAAAACAAAAGATAAATCTGGTTCTCTGTATTTATTAAGTGGTGTCGGTACACAAATAATAATGGCATCAACTTTAGAGATTTCACTAAAATCCGTAGTTGCTCTAAAGAGCTTATCTGAAATAACTGATTTAATTTTACTAGCAGCAATATGTTCAATATAGCTTCCACCTTTATTAAGTATATCTGCTTTAGACTGATCAATATCAAATCCAATAACATTGATATTTTCTTCACAAAATCTAAGCATTAGGGGAAGGCCTACATAGCCTAGACCTACGATTCCAACACTAAGTTTCTTTGACTTAATTAATTCTAATAATTTCATTGATTCTTCTTCGTTAATAATTTGCTTAAATATATACTTTATTAAAGAAAATTGCCATATTTTACCCTGTGCACAAACTAATAAAATAGATTTCTTACCCCCCAATTGCTAGTATTACTTTCACAACAAAGGCATTGCATCATGATTAAAGTAGCAGCTCTTGTATTAAACTCTGTCAGTAAAGATGCACGAGTTTTAAAAGAAGCGAAGGTTTTAGCTAAAAGTAATTTTGAAATAACTATTTTCGGTGAAGTAGACCTATCTCTCGAAAAACAATTTGAAAAAATCCAAGAAAATTTTTATATAAATAGAGTTCTGCAACCTCTACATTTTAGCATCTTAAATGATGAAAAAAAAATAAAAAAGTACCCCAAATTAGTCATCTCATTTCTAAGGAAATCAAAAAAAATCTTAAAACTCCTAGTTTACCCCTTTACTGTTTATAAGTACCTAAGGAAAGAAAAATATGAAATTATCCACTGCCATGATTTACCAGCTTTATTAGTGGCTTTTCCTTATTTTATATTCAATAAAAAAGTGAAAGTAATCTATGATAGCCATGAAATCTTTGAAGAAATGGCTGGGAAGAGCAAGTTGATTAAGCCATTTATCTTTTTTTTGCAATATATACTTAGCTATCAAGTTGATTGCTTTATTACGATTAATCAAAGTATTTCTGACTATCTGACTAAAAAATATCCTGGTTTACCAAAAGGAGTTATAGTTATGAATGCTATCGATTATAATCAAGCTCCGAAAGATTATGACTATCGATTACACGATGCTGCCAAGCTTGACCACTCAAAAAAAATACTACTTTACCAAGGTGGTTTTTCAGCTCATAGATCCCTTGATGAAATAGTGGATGTTGCTCAGACACTAGATAAAAATTGGGCCATTGTTTTTATGGGTTGGGGTGATTACGAAAAAAACCTAAAAGCATATGCATTGACTATTGATCCTAATTTAGAAAAGATTCGATTTATTCCACCTGCTCTCCAATCAGAGCTTGCCCTATGGACAATGGGTGCCAGTATTGGAATCATTCCCTATAAAAATAACTGCTTGAATCACTACTACTGCACTCCAAATAAGCTATGGGAATATCCTGCGGCGAGAGTCCCTATTCTCTCTACTAATTTAATAGAGCTTAAAAAATATATTGAAGAATTCAAGATTGGTAAAATATGCGCAGAAATTAGTGGAAAAGAAATATCAAAAGTTATAAACAGTTTAACAGATAATGAAATAAATGAGATGAAAACTAATTGTGATCATTTTATTAAAGAAAATTCTTGGTCAAAATTTGCCCAAAATTTATCAAATGCGTATAGCGAATTAGCGAGTCAAAAATGAAAATACTTACAGTACTAGGTGCAAGACCACAATTTATAAAAGCAGCTACTATTAGCCGCGCGATCAAAGATTTTGATAATGTTAATGAAATTATAGTTCACACTGGACAACATTTTGATAAAGGTATGTCAGATATCTTCTTTGAAGAAATGGATATTCCAAAGCCTGATTATAATTTAGAAATTAATAGTTTAGGCCATGGGGCCATGACAGGTCGAATGCTCGAAAAGATTGAAGAAATAATACTTAAAGAAGATCCTGATTATCTGCTTGTCTATGGAGATACAAATTCAACTTTAGCTGGAGCATTAGCCGCTAAAAAATTACATAAAAAAGTCGTTCATATTGAAGCTGGATTAAGATCTTTTAATATGAAAATGCCTGAAGAGATAAATCGAATTCTTACTGATAGAATCAGTGACTACCTATTTTGTCCAACAGATTCAGCAATTGAAAATCTTAAAAAAGAAGGGTTTGATCAATACGACTGTAAGGTTATTAAAAGTGGAGATGTAATGTACGATGCAGCTCTTTTTTACTCTCAAAAATCAGAAACAAAAAGCACTATTGTCAAAGATTTGAATCTCAATAAAAATTTCATTCTAGTTACATGCCATCGAGCTGAAAATACAGACGATGAAAAGTGCTTAAGAAATATTTTTGAAGCTTTAAATGAAGTTAATAAAACTACTCAAGTTGTTCTTCCTCTTCATCCCAGAACAAAAAAAATGTTAGAGCAATATAATATTAAGTTTGAAGGAAAGAGTATTGAACCAGTTGGATATTTCGATATGATAAGCCTTTTAAAAAATTGTAGCCTTGTTGTCACAGATAGTGGCGGACTTCAAAAAGAGGCATTCTTTTTTAGCAAATACTGCGTAACAATGAGAGAGCAAACAGAATGGGTAGAACTTGTAGAAAATGGTTTTAATATTCTAAGTGGAAGCAATAACGAAAAAATTATTGAAAGCACTCGAAGCCTATTAAAAAAAATATTTCCAGAAAATCCACCTGAGTTATATGGAGATGGTAAAAGTGCAGAATTTATAATCGATAAAATAAAGAACTCTAATAAAAATTGATTTATTACTGATGGAGATACTATGAGTATGTCAGTCGCCCTTCTCTACTAAGGGAAATTCCCTCAATAAAGCTTACATCTTCACAACAATCTTTTTAGAGAGCCTAGTCGAACCATTATAATCTAAAATACCTATCCCTCATTCATAAAGATGCTACGAATAAATGCTTTTACCGCGATAAGTTCTTTACTAAAATTAGTCCGAAAGATAGTATAAAGATATGAAAATTCTACTTACTGGTGGGGCTGGATATATCGGCTCTCACGTCTTGAAACTCCTAGGCGAAGCCAGCCATGAAATTACTGTAATCGATAACCTTTCATCGGGAAGAAAAGAGTCAATTCTTTATGGAAATCATCTAAATTTTGACCTCGCTGAATCTGACAAACTCGAAAAAATTATTTCAGAGGGGCATTTCGACTGTTGTTTTCACTTTGCAGGAAGTATTATTGTCCCAGAATCTGTTACAGATCCAATTAAGTACTATAGCAATAACACACTTAACACTTTCCACCTATTGAGATTGTGTCACCAATATAAAATCAATAAGTTTATTTTTAGTTCAACTGCTGCGGTATATGGAGATGCTGATGACGGAGTCTGTTCTGAAGAGACCCCAGTTAAACCAATTAACCCTTATGGAAACACTAAATACATGACTGAGTGCATGCTAAATGACTTCACAGTAGCTTACCCAGACTTTAAATTTATTATTTTAAGATATTTTAATGTTGCTGGAGCAAGCCTTGATGGAAAGATTGGTCAATGCTCAAAAGTTTCAACTCACCTAATTAAAATAGCATCGGAAGTTGCAGTAGGAAAAAGAGATAGAATGTATATCTTTGGAGATGACTATGATACTCCTGATGGAACATGTATCAGAGATTATATTCATGTAGAAGATCTAGCTCAAGCTCATGTCGATGGTCTTAATTACCTTTCTGAAGGTGGTTCATCACAGACAATGAATTGTGGCTATGGAAAAGGTTATTCAGTTAAGGAAGTTATTGAAACAATGAAAAAACACTCAGTTAAAGATTTAAAAGTTGAAATAGGTCCTCGGCGTGATGGAGATGCTAAAGTTCTAATTTCCAAAGCAGAAAAAATTCAAGGTATTTTAAATTGGACGCCTAAATTTAATGATATAGATTTAATTTGCAAGACTGCAATTCATTGGGAAAAAAAATTTAAAAATTAATTTTTTCATCAATTATATAAAGCGGCCTACCCTTAACTTCCTTATAAATTCTACCTACGTACTCACCAATTAGACCTAAAATTGCTAACTGTAGTCCACCAATTATAAAGATTGAAATCATCGTTGTTGTCATTCCAGGAAGAATCCTTACTGGATCAAAGATTTTCACATAAAAAACATAAATACTTAAAATGAATCCAATAACAGTTATGAATAACCCCAAAAATCCCGCATATCTAATAGGTAGGTTTGAAAAAGATAAAATTGCATCAATGGCTAAGCTTATCATCTTGCTTAATGGATAATGAGTAACCCCAGCAAATCTTTCTTCCCTGTGATATTGAAGAGGTAAAGACTTAAATCCAATCCAAGGAATTAATCCTCGAGTAAATCTATCTTGTTCAGGCATAGACTTTAAAAAATTAACAACCCTCTTAGTAATTATTCTAAAGTCCCCTGTATTCCTAGGGATTTGGACGTCGCATAGTTTGTCCAGAATGTAATAAAAACTATAAGCTGTTACTTTTTTAAATGCACTCTCACCCGATCTAGAAATCCTTTCTCCGTAAACAATATCTGTATCTTCACTTTCTAAAAGTTCATACATATTTTTAATTAACTCTGGCGGGTCTTGAAGGTCAGCATCAATAATTGCAACATAATCAGCATTTGACTCACAAATACCTGCTGTCATTGCTAATTGATGTCCAAAATTTCGACTTAAATTGATTACCTTAATAAAAGATTGCTCTTTAGCTTCTTGCTTTAATAAGAAAAGTGTCTTATCCCTTGAACCATCGTTTATAAAAATAAAATTAACATCTAGACCTACTAGAGTGTCTCTAACTTTAATTAGCCTCTTAAGAGTTGCATGGATACACTCTTCTTCATTATAACTTGGAATAACTATATCTAGTGTTTTCACGATTCTCTTCTTTTGTATACTAATGTGATAACCATTCGACTTTTTTTAAAAACAAAGTCATAAATGACTCCAAAAACTGCAAATGGTCCTAACGCTATTAATATTAGATAAGATAAAAAATCATAGAAAACAAGTTTTTTGTTACTAAAACCAAAAGTATTCTGCCTCTTCTTTCTATAATAAAAATAATTATGAGGCTTAATCAATAAATTTAAAATAAATTGTAGATATCCGAATAAGGTATAACTAATTGAAAAAACATTCTTCTCCAAGGTAAACCCATACTTTCCCATGAGAAGATTTAACGATTTAAAAGAGAATTGATGAATATGACTATGAAGATCTAAATAAGCATTGGCATTATGATTAATTTTATCAACCAAAGTAAAGTTATTAGGTACAGAAATTACCAATTTTGTTTTCTCATTAGAGTTATTTTTAATTTCTTGAAGGATGCCACTAATATGGTCAACAGGAATATGCTCAAGTGAATGCCAAAAACTTACAACATCTAATTCACTATCTACTCCAGCGATGCTCTCATGAATTTCAAGGCCTTTATTTCTAGCATACTCAATACATTCTTTTGTAATTTCAATCCCAACAACTTTTTTAAAATATTCTTTAGCATGATATATAAAATATCCATTGGCTGCACCAATATCAACCAAAAGTTCCTTTTTCGTAGATGAATTTAAGGCAACATTTTTTTGAAACTTTAACAAATCTGTTTCTTTAAAATATTCATTGTCGTCAAGAGCATTATTTATAATGTACTCTTGGTTAATAAAATAAGCATATTGATGATTGCAATTATCACATTCATAATAATGAGCAGTCTTTCTTAAAAAGCTTTTTGAAGAACATATAAAACAAATATCTATCATCTCAGCCCTCTCATTAACTTTTCCCAAATTTTAATTTGAAACTTATATGGAAGTAATCTACTTAGAATTAACATCGCAATCGATCTAGAAGGAAAGATAATAATTTCTTGTTTTCCTATTTTACTCATTACTATTTCAACTACATCTTTTGGTTCACTAAGCTTTTCATTTTCTAAAACTTTAACCCCCGCAGTTTTTTGGAATGACGTTTTCATTCCCCCTGGGCATAGAATTAAATTTTGAATATGCTTAGTTTTTATATTTTCACCCAAGTAACCTGTAAAAAAATTTAGAAGACCTGCGTTTGATGCGGCATAAGCACTCATATAAGGCATTCCTTGGAATGCTGTAGATGAAGAAACAAAAACATTCCTACCAAAATGATTTCGATCAAATGAACTCATACTCCAATGCAGAAGCTTAATTCTTGCTAACAAGTTCACTTTAAAAGATGCTAACTGAGCATCAATATTAAGTTGGTCAAACCTACCTCTTAGACCAAATCCAGCGCATTGAAAAATTTCAGATATATTATTCCAGAATTTCTCTTCACCAAGTTTTATCAACTCTTCTTCATTTGAAAA
>CAYGTU010000056.1:0-16678 GCA_964352945.1 uncultured Bacteriovoracaceae bacterium | reverse complement strand
ACTAGCAACTGAAAGAACGGCTGTCAGACTTATTCCTCTGAGAAAGGCAGAATTATTTTTTATAATAATTAAATAACTTGTAATAAAGAGTCCAGCAATGAATGTCCAGATTTGAGGATTCATTTTTGCACTGGTAACAAGTGTAGCTGGGTGATCAATAACAAATCCCGCATTGGAAAAACCAATAAAGGCGATAAATAAGCCAATTCCCACTGTGATAGCATGACGTAAACTCTGAGGGATCGCCTGAATAATTTTTTCACGAATTTTAAAAAGTGAAAGAAGTAAAAAAATGATCCCAGACCAAAACACAACACCCAGAGCAGTTTGCCAAGGAACATTCATTCCAAGACAAACGGTGAATGTGAAATAAGCATTCAGTCCCATTCCAGGAGCAACAATGATGGGATTTTTAGCAAGAAGACCCATTAAAAGTGTTCCTAGAAATGTTGTAAGGACAGTAGCTGTTACAATGGCACTAAAAGGCATTCCTGTTTTTGCTAAAATAATTGGGTTAACGGCAATAATATAAACAGTGGCCAAAAAGGAAGCAAGGCCCGCTTTGAATTCGACTTTTAAATTTGTTTTTTCCATAAATAAATTATGCTATAATAAAAAGGCTTAAGGAAGGGAGCGTTTGATAAATACTTATCAAACACCCGGGCGTAGCGGCCCAAGAGTTTAACGTGAACAAAGAAATGCCGTAGCGTGGAGCGTGAACATCCCTTCCTTAAGCCCCTTATTGCAAACCTGTAATTACTTGCAATTTTATAAGTTACTGAAATCATTAAATCTATTTTTTTAACTGCGTTGTAATTTCTTCATATTCACTGGGTTTTTCGCCTATGAACTAGCTTTTTAAGTTATTATCTCTTAGCTTTATTTTATTTATTTTTTATATGGAGAAGATATGAATATATCTATCAAAGACGCTTCAGGCACAAAAATTAGTATTCCTCATTACCCAATAGATATTATTGCGGCAAATGAAAGAGCAGCTAGTTTTACAACAAGAAGTATTAAAAATGATTCTAAACTGGATGCTCTTTATTTAGCAGTTTCCATGGTTGATTTAACTACACTAGAAGGAGCAGATACTCCAGGTAAGATCAAACAACTTTGTGGAAAAGCAATTAATCCAGTACCACCTGAGATTCAAAATCAGATGAGAAAATACGATAGATTTAGACCGATTCCTCATACAGGTGCAGTTTGTGTTTATCCTAGTATGGTTCCCTATGCTGTGGAAGCATTAGGTGATAGTGGAGTTCCAGTTGCCTCAGTTGCAACTGCTTTTCCGGCTGGTCAATTACCCCTAGATATTAAAATAAGTGATGTTAAGCGTGCCGTAAAATTTGGTGCTCGTGAAATTGATATGGTAATTGATCGTGGTGCTTTTTTATGTGGCGATTATCAAAAAGTATTTGATGAAATATTAAAAGTAAAAGAAGCTTGTGGTGATGATGCTATTTTAAAAGTAATTCTTGAAACAGGTGAGCTTCAAACTTATGACAAAATTCGACTTGCTTCATGGATAGCTATGGAAGCTGGTGCTGACTTTATAAAAACCTCGACGGGAAAGATAAGTCCAGCAGCAACGATGCCATTTACTTTAATTATGCTTCAAGCAATTCAAGATTATAAAGATGAAACAGGCAGAATTGTAGGAATGAAACCAGCCGGTGGAATTCGTACGGCTAAGCAGGCCGTTCATTATTTATGTATGGTAAATGAAACTCTAGGTCCAGAGTGGTTAACACCAGATCTTTTTAGATTTGGTGCCAGTTCATTATTAAATGATTTATTAAAACAAATTTTTAAACAAGTTACGGGAAAATACTATTATGACGACATCTTCAGCGTTGACTAAAAATAAGTCAAAGAAAACATTAGTTAAGAAAACTGCTTTAAAAAAGAAAGCGGCCAAAAAGGTTGGTGCTGGAAAAAAAGTTTCAGCAAAAAAATCATTAACTAAAAGAAAAGGAATGATCTTTGAGTATGATAATGCTCCAGAGACAACTAAGATTGAAATAAAACCAAAATACGGTCATTTTATTAATGGCGAATTTGTTAAGCCAAATTCAAATAATTATATGGATACAGTTAATCCAGCTACTGGTGAAATCTTATCTCGAATTGCTGTAGGAGATGCGACTGATGTTGATCTAGCTGTAAAATCTGCACGTCATGCTTATACAAATGTTTGGTCAAAATTAAGTGGGGCTGAACGTGGAAAATATCTTTTTAGAGTAGCAAGAATCATTCAAGAGAGAAGTCGTGAACTAGCTATTCTTGAAACACTTGATGGTGGAAAGCCGATTAAAGAAAGTCGTGATGTAGATATGCCATTAGTAGCTCAACATTTTTTCTATAATGCAGGTTGGGCAGATAAACTAGATTATGTTGTACCTGGACGAGAAGTAAAACCTCTAGGAGTATGTGGTCAAATTATTCCTTGGAATTTTCCTCTTCTAATGGCTGCATGGAAAATTGCTCCAGCTCTTGCAGCAGGTAATACTGTCGTTTTAAAACCAGCTGAGCAAACTTCTCTAACAGCACTGCGTTTAGCTGAAATATTTGTTGAAGCGGGACTTCCGGCTGGAGTTGTAAATGTTATTACAGGTGCTGGAGCTACTGGAGCGGCCCTTGTAGATCATACTGATGTTAATAAAATTGCTTTCACCGGTTCAACTGATATTGGAAAACTTATTGCAAAAAATGCAGGAAGGTCTCATAAAAAATTAACAATGGAGCTTGGTGGGAAATCAGCTAATATTATTTTTGCTGACGCAGCCCTTGATCAAGCAGTTGAAGGTGTTGTTAACGGAATATATTTTAATCAAGGACATGTTTGTTGTGCTGGCTCTCGAGTATTAGTAGAAGAATCTATAAAAGAGGTTTTTCTTAAAAAACTTCAAAGAAGAATGAGTCAAATCAGAGTTGGAAATCCTATGGATAAAAATACTGATATGGGTGCAATTAATTCAAAAGAACAATTAGATAAAATTAAAGAATTAGTAACAATTGGTAAAAAAGAAGGTGGATCATTTCACCAATCAAGTTGTGCACTTCCAGCAAAAGGCAATTTCTTTGCTCCTTGTTATTTTGCTGATCAATCAGGTTCAAGTACAATATCTAGATTAGAAGTTTTTGGACCAGTACTTTCAATTTCGACTTTTAGAACAACAGATGAAGCCATTCAAAAAGCTAATGATACAAATTATGGCCTAGCAGCAGGAATTTGGACAGAAAAGGGAGCTAAGATTCATAAAGTAGCGGGAAGATTACGTGCCGGTATAGTTTGGGCCAATACATATAATAAATTCGATGCAGCTTCACCATTTGGTGGATATAAAGAAAGTGGTTACGGCAGAGAAGGCGGTAAACACGGACTGCTTCCTTACTTGGAGGTAAAGTAATGAAAATTTTAAAAACGGTAAAAATGTTTGTAGGGGGGGAATTTATTAGATCTGAATCAGGTCGAACAACTCCTTTTAATAGATTAACTGATGGAAGTGAATATGCTCGTGTATGTCAGGCTTCTCGTAAAGATTTTAGAAACACTGTTGAAAAAGCCCAAGCAGGTGCTGGTAAGTGGAATAATTGTACTGCTTATTTAAGATCACAAATTCTTTACCGTGCAGCTGAAATGCTTGAGGGTAAAAGAAGTGAATTTGAAACATTTTTTCAAGATATTTATGGAGTTGATTCTAAAAAAGCTGCAGCAGAAGTAGATGCAGCTATTGATACATTTGTTTATTACGCTGGATTTTGTGATAAATACCAACAGGTAATGGGTTCAGTAAATCCTGTTGCAAGCTCTTATCATAATTTTACAACACCAGAAAATATGGGAATTGTTGTTCTTATAGATTCAGATAGATTTGATTTCATTAAACTTGTAGATAATATTTGCTCTATTTTAGTTGGTGGAAATTCAGTTATTGCTATAGTCTCTAGAGAATGTCCTGCGATTGTTACGTTATTAGGTGAGGTTTTTGCTACATGTGATATGCCTGCAGGAGCTGTTAACTTACTTTCAGGGGATTTAAAAGAACTATCAAATAACATTTCAACTCATATGGAAGTAAATGCAATAAGTTTTCAAAATGAAAATGAAGAAATCTACTTTGATATGAGATCAAGTTCAATTGATAATATGAAAAGAATAATTCCTAATCAAAAAACTAAGAGAAAATCGTTGGATTTGATTTTAAATTACGTCGAATCAAAAACAGTATGGCATCCAATTGAACCAAGTGAATCAAGTGGTAAAGCGTACTAAGTTTAAAAATGATTAAATCAAGCTTGATTAATGAATTGATTAAATATTTTGAAAACGAATATGCTTCATTAAAAGAGATAGCTGAGTCTGCTCAGAAAAGTGCTAATCACGATGAAATGAAAAAAGAAGATAAGCACGATACAAGAAGTACAGAAGCTAAATATCTAGCTCTAGCACAAGCGGCAAGAGCTTCTGAAATGGAGCGAGATCTCAATATTCTTAAAAACTTTAGTTATCAAGATTCAAAAGTGATTGCTATAGGTTCACTCGTTCTATTAAAAGAAGCTGATAAGATTAAAAGTATTTTTATTTCTCCAAGCCTTGGTGGAATTACTCTTCAAGGAGTTCAGATACTTTCTTTTGCCTCACCTGTGGCGCAAGCTCTTATAGGTACGGTAGAGGGTGATTTAGTAGAGTTTGAGATTAATTCTAAATTTAAAGAATATTTAATTCAAAAAATTAGTTAAGATATAATCTAGATAGATTAAATGTATATAGGGCTCACGAGCAATAATATATTTAAATTTATGAAAATTTTCATTTCTGTATTTTAAAAAATTCCCATAAGTTATATCCACTTGATGGGCATGAGTGTCATCAGGGAAAAATGTATATCGACCAGAATTAACGTTTGATTCATGAATAAGAGTAGAAAGTAGACCATCTGATATAAAGCAAGAAGTAGATTGATCCACAGGGATATAATCTCTCCAGGCCCCAGCAAGTCTATTTTTAAAAACATTATTATGCATAAATATTATCCTTTCATTATTTTCGAATTGTTTTTTATGAATATGAGAGATAAATGCATTGTGTTTTGATTCGACAATTTTGGAGAATGAAAATAACTGCTTTTTTACTCTATACCAATCTGATTCCTTATCATCAAGAGACTCTGAATTAAATCCTTCTCCCGAGTTTCCATGAAGAGGATTGATAGCATTATATCTCCAATGTGATCTATACCATTCGTTATAATTAGTAAGCACAAAATCTAAGTTGAATAAATTATAAATAGTCGTGTCGCTGTACTTTTTTGCATCTTTTCTATGTGTTGCAATGGGATTAAAACTTTTAAAAAGTATTTTTTTATATTTATTTATTATTTTATAACTAGGTAGGTTTTTATTTATAGATTTACCGTAAGAATCTAAGTGTAAAGTTTTTGCATTTTTATTTTTATATATTTCCAGTTTATTATTTACTTTATCTATAAGCTTAGAGAATTCTGGAAATTCATTGTTAAATGTTTTTTCTGAATTGATATACTTTTTTGCCATTTCTGGATAACTTTCTTTAAAATCTCTATAGTATCTTCTATATTCTCTTCTTTTAATTTCTTTTGAAAAATGTAGTGCCTCTTCTGCTTCATTTATAAATACATTTTTGATATTTGAATATAACTTACAGGTATCTATTGTTTGCTCTAAATTGTTATTTTCAGCAGGCCAGGAATTTACTAATATATTTTCATCATTTTTTATGATGACTCTTTCATATCTTTTTTTTATTGGATCAAAAACATAGTAAAATTTAGTTTCTTCAAACTCTGCACCAAGGATTCTCGTTCCAGATGGAAGGATGATTAATTCTTTGTTATCTTTTATGAAGATAATTTCTTTATTCAACTTATGATAAACTCTATATATTTTTGTCTCATCACTCTGAACCTTAGTGTTATATAAAATCAGTATTAGAATAATTAATATTTGTTTCATCTATTATATTTTCGGTATCTTAGAGTACTTGTATAAAAGAGATGGTTTAGTTTTTTTATTTAGGATTATATTGCCTAATCTCTTGAGCCTTATCCTATGTAAAGGATTATATTTATCTTGAGCCATATACTCAATTGGGGGTGAATTATGAAAAGAACAGTATTTATAACAGGCGGAACTAAGGGGATTGGTTTTGAGCTTGTTAAGAAGTATTTATCCGAAGGATTTATCGTTGCCACTTGTTCAATTGAACATAAAGAAGAGACAGAATTACCAAATGAAGTTGAGTATTATAAATTAGATGTAAGAGATAAAGTACTTTTATCAGATGCCATTAATTCATTTTATCAAAAACACAATATATTAAATTATGTAATTGCTAATGCTGGAATTAGAATGAATAAGTCTCCCATTCCAGATTTTGAGGAAGGCAGAAAAGTAATTGATATAAATATTCACGGTGTATTAAATACTTTTGAGCCTGCTATTAAAATTATGAAAGAGCAGGGCTTTGGCTCTCTTTCCGCTCTTGCCTCTGTATCAGGAATTTTTGGTTTACCAGGTATGGCCATTTATGGAGCAAGTAAATCTGCAGTAATTCACTTGTGCGAATCACTTGAAATTGATCTTCTACCTTTTGGAATAAATGTCTCTGTTGTCGCTCCAGGTTTTATCAAAACAGAACAGGCACTTTCTAATCGTCATCCACTTCCATTTATGATTGATGCTAAGGATGCAGCTTTTAGAATTTATAAGCAACTTTCCAAGAAAAAAGGAAGAGTTGTTTTTCCCATTCCCATGAAATTAATCTCAATTTTTCTCTATTATCTACCTAGATCAATTTATAAGAAGTTAATGAGCTTTGATTTTTTGGGACTTTCTAAATAAATTCAATTATTCATAATTCCCCACAAATTATGGACAAACCCTATAATATGCCTATTTTATGAGCTTTTAAATGCACCATTTTATGACTCTAAGTGCCCGATAATACGTATATTTCAGCATTTAACTAAGTAAAATTAAAGAACCGTCCGATAATTGACTAGAAGCATATGTTATTACTTTATGGAGAATTATATGAAAGCATTTCTAGTTTCATTTTTACTTTTATTCACACTTGTTCAGATAAGTTTTATTGAAGAAGCTCATGCTGGGAAAAAAAGGCAAGCTAGAAAAGCAGCTAGAAAAGCCAAAAAAGAGGCAAAGAAAGAATGTAAGTCAGCCGGAGGTAAAGGTTCAGATTGTAGAAAAGCTGGGCGTGCGGCAAAAGCGGAAACGAAAGCTGCCAGTGGTGCTTATAGTGCCAAGAAGACAGCGAGACTAGATGGTAAGGCCCAAGGTTTAAATGCTCAATTAGATTGTCTAAAATCAGAGAATGCTTCCAAATCAGAATGTAGAAAAGAAAAAAGAGCAAAGAAAAATGAAGTTAAGGCTGCGAGTGGTGCTTTTAGTGAAAAGAAAACAGCGAGAATGGATGGACGTGCTCAAGGTTTAAAAGAACAGTTAGACTGCTTACGAGGCGGTGGAGATAAGTCAGAATGCCGAAAAACTAAGCGAGCTAGAAAAAATGAAGTTAAAGCAGCAAGTGGTGCTTTTGGAGAAAAGAAAACAGCTCGTATGCAAAGGCGAGGTGCTGGCTTAAGAGAACAAGTAAAATGTCTTCAAGCTGGTGGATCAAAAAGTGATTGCCGTAAAGCTAAAAGAGAACTTAAAAGAAGTATGAAGGATGGGTCTTATACTGAGGCATCAGCCCAAGAGCAATCAGAGTTAAATCAATTACAAAATCAAATAAGCAGAGCCAACTGTAATAATATTGATTCAATGTTAGAAAAAGTATCCACTGAAGCTGGTGAAGCAGAATCAGACGAAGCTATTGAGAAAATTGAAAGTGGATTAGATGCTCTTGCTGCTAAAAAGGAAGAGTGTGCCGGACCAAAAGAAGAAGTAACAAAGTTTGAACAGTCTGGTTCTGGTGATGATTTTTCTGAAAGAGTTTCAAGAAGAAACATACGTTATACTGGAGGTAGATCACGTTATACAAGAAGAGCGAGGCCTACCGGACCAACACCAATCTCTCGAGCAGCAGCTAGTCAAACATATGCTGAAGATGAAGAAGGTGAAAGCGATGAAGACGAATAATTCATAAATTATAATAGGGAGTTTAGACATGAAACAATTATTACTGATTTTATTGATCTCAAGTTTTATTTTACCACCTTCAGCAGAAGCAGGTAAGAAGCGAAGACAGAGAAGAGAAAAAGCCAAACAAATGATTCAAAATGGGGAAAATTGCGGTAATGCTAAAGGTAGTCTTAAAAGAATGTGTAAAAGAGCTGCACGAAAAGAAGCTAAAAAAGTAGCCAAAGAAGAGTGTGCTGGAAAAGGTGGAAAATGTAGAAGGACAACCAGAAGAGATGTTAAAGGAAAATATGGAGCTTACGGTTTTATAGGTTCAAAAAAAGCAAATAAAGATTCTAAAAATAATTGGGAAAATTTTGAAGCTAAAAAAGGTGAGTTAGATCAGCTCTTAGCTTCAGGTGATATTGATCAAGCTACTTATGATCAAGAATTAAAAATGGCAACAAAATCGAGAAAAAAAGAAAGTAATAGAATAGGCCGAACTAAAACTATTAAGACAGTTGTTGGAACTGTAGGAATTGTTGCAGGAGTTGCGGCCCTTCCTTTTGCTGCCGCCGCCGCCGGAGTAGGTGGAGTAGTAGGTGGTGCAGCTACGGCTGCGACTGGTGCTATTACCGGAACTGCAGTTGGTGGAGCCGTTGTAGGTGGTATAGGTGCCGCTGGAGCTGCAGTTGGGACTGCTGCTGGAGCTGTTGGAGCAACAGTTGGAGCAGGAGCCGCAGTAGGTGGAGCAGCAATGGGTGTAGGCGCAGCTGGAGCAGCCTATGGAGCTTCAAGAATTGGTAGTCGTAGAAGAAGAGATAGAAAAGCAAGAATTAATCAAAGAAGCGGATTTTATAGTAAATATCAACGAGCTCCTGCAAGCGCACAAGCTCAACCTCAGGATAATCCTGATATGTATGCTCACCCTGAATCTCAGGGTAACGAAGAAGAATATGAAGAGGGTGAATAAGAGTTAAAAAATATTTAAAATAAAAAAAAGCCCGGTTTTTCCGGGCTTTTTTTTATTTAGTAATCTGCTTTTGGTTCATTATGCATTTTCTTAAATGCTTGAAGGCCTGGTGCCCACATATGTTTCGTTCTATCAACATCAACATGTACTACTTTACAACCTGGAGTAGCAGCACATTTTGCAAGAGCTGAATCTAGGTCTTTAACATTATCAACTCTAAATCCGATTGCTCCCATTGACTCGGCCATTTTATCCCATTTGATTTCACCAAAATCAGAATTAACTAATTCATCTTCATCAAATTCTTTTTTAAGGATTGTCTTAATTGGCTTTGAGTTAAATTGTTGATTAATTTTTACCATACCCCATTGTCTGTCAGCAGCGATGATATAAGTAATATTCATATTATTTCTAACAGCAGTTTCAACTTCTTGTGGATGGTATCCAAAAGCTCCATCTCCAATGATACAATAAACTTGCTTATCAGGACGAGCAACTGCAGCACCAAGAGCTTGAGCAACTCCAGCACCTAGCATTCCCATTTTAGGAGTACTTATTCCATTTCCTGGAGTTGTACATTTATAGAAAAACTGTCCCCAAACTGCTGTGTTTCCACCATCAAAAATCGCAATTGAGTCACTTGCAAAATTCTTTTTACAAAGATCAGCTAGGTGAGCAGAGTTCATTGGAGATTCCATATCAGAAAGATGCTTATCTAATTTAGCTCTAACTTTTTCTGCTTTACTTAAATGAGTATTAAATCTCTCTTTTCTAGCAGCAGTATTAACTTGGTTTTGCATAGTTTTTAATTCTTCATATAGATTTCTTAAGAATAATTTTGCATCTCCATAAATACCTAAATCAACAGGACGTGTTCTTCCAATAGCAGCTTCATCAATATCCACTTGAATCCATTTTTGAGAATCTAATGTTCCCCAGTTAGAAGATTTTCCCCACCAGTCAGTTTCACCAACTCGTGAACCAATACATAAAACTAAATCAGCATCTCTTCTCAAATCATCATTAAGTTCGATTGCAGTTAGTGGAACAGATAATGAGTTTCCTTCACATAGTGAACCTCTTGCACTCCAACTAGAAGTAACAGGAGTTTGTAATAAATTTGCTACTAATTCTAATTCTTCATAAGCTCTACAGTGTTGAACACCAGTACCAACATGAAGAATTGGAAATTTTGCATCTATAAGCATACGAGCAGCTTGTTTAACTTGAGAATCATTTGGTTGAATAGGAGCAACTCTTCTATAGGTATGTGGAGGTAAGAAATCCGATTCAGGATAATCGTATTTTCCATTCATAATTGTTTCGGGACAATCAATATGAACAACACCTGGACGACCTTCAAAACATTTTCTAAAAGCTTGTTTTACTATTTCAGGAACTCTCTCAACAAGATTTGCTGACTCAGAATATTTTGACATTGGTCTAATAATTCCAGTCTGATCGATAACTTGGTATGAACCACCTCTATCTGGATAAATAATTTCAGTCCTTCTTGAAGATGTTATTACCATAACTCTATGACCTTCAGCATTTTCAACTGCAATACCTGAAAGAGCAGCCGCACAACCTGGGCCATTAGATGCGATTGCAACACCAACTTTTCCTGTTAATTTTGCATATACGCCAGCAGCATGAACACCACAACTTTCGTGTCTTGGAGTGATCATTTTTATGCCATATTTTTTAAAATTATTAATTAACCCACCGTAAGTTCCATCTGGTATCCCAAATACAACTTCAATTCCTTCATTTTTAAGCATTTTTGCAATTGCTTCTCCACCTGTAATATTCATAGATTCTCCTATTTAATTCTCAATATTTTGAGACTTTAGTACTGTAATTACATTAATACGTGGGTCTATTTTCGTAATTATCTTTTGTTAACAATTCTTTTTAAATAATGCATAGTGAAATTTTTATAAGTTGTTAGAAAGACGGAGTTTTTTACTGTGCTTTTCATTAGTTAAGTGCAATAATGCGTCCCAAATAAGGATAAAACTATGAAATTAAAGAACATTGCGGTTGTGGCACACGTTGACCACGGCAAAACAACACTAGTAGATGAGTTATTAAAACAGTCAGGAGTATATTCTGCACACGAAGAAATTACTGTAAGAGTAATGGACTCAGGTGAACTCGAAAAAGAACGTGGTATTACAATTACAGCTAAAAACTGTGCCATTAATTGGAAAGGTACAAAAATTAATTTACTAGATACTCCAGGTCACGCGGATTTCGGTGGAGAAGTTGAAAGATCTTTAATGATGGTTGATGGTATTTTACTTTTAGTAGATGCTTCAGAAGGTCCTCTTCCTCAGACAAGATTTGTATTATCAAAAGCAATTACACGGGGTTTAAAAATCGGTGTATTTATTAATAAAATTGATCGTCATGATGAAAGACATGTTGACGTTAAAAATGAAATTGAAGATCTACTTTTAGAGTTAGTTTCATACGAAGGGATTGATGATTATGATATCGATCTTCCATTCTTCTATGGTTCCGGTCGTGATGGATATGCTTCTGATGATCCAAGTAGACGTGAAGGTAATTTAGAAACGTTACTAGATTTCATTGTAAGTGATTACTATCCGTCTCCAAACTTTGATACGACTTCATCATTTCAATTATTAGTTGCAAACCTTTCGTATTCTAAATATCTGGGACAATTAATTGTTGGAAGGATTACTCGTGGAACAATGGAGAGTAATAAATCTGCAATGTGGATTAATAAAGAAAAAACTAAACAAGTAAAAATAAATACAATTGAAATTTATGATGGTCTTGGACAAAGAAAAGTTGAATCTGCTGAAGCAGGTGAAATTGTTATTGTTTCAGGAATCGATGATGCGTTAATTGGTGATACTCTTGCGGGAATGAATAATCCTGAAGCATTACCAAGAATTGAAATTGAACCTCCAACTGTTAGTGTTCAAGTTTCAGTTAACACTGGACCACTTTCTGGTCAAGAAGGCGAATATTTAACATCAAGAAGACTTGAAGAATTTTTACAAGATGCTTGTAGAAAAAATGTTGCTCTTAGATATGCACCGACTGAAGATCCAAAAGTTTTTGTTTTAAAAGCGAGAGGTGAACTTCAGGTTGCAATCGTTTTTGAAGAAATTAGACGTGCTGGATTTGAATTAATGATTTCTCGTCCACAAGTTTTAACTAAGACAGATGAAGATGGAAAAGAATTAGAACCATACGAAAAAGTTGTTTTAGATGTACCAAATGAAGCAACTGGTGCAATTACAGAAAAACTTTCTATCCGTAAAGGTAGAATGGAAATGATGTCACCAATAGGCGAAGGAAGAACAAGATTAGAGTTTAAAATTCCTTCTCGTGGATTAATTGGATATAGATCAACATTTCTTACAGACACTAAAGGTGAAGGATTAATGAGTTCTTTATTTTTAGGGTATGAGCCATGGGCCGGTAAATTACTTGCTCGTCAAAATGGAGCTTTAATAGCTGATAAAGCAGGAAAAACAACAGGTTATGCACTTTTTAAACTTCTTTCTGCTGGTAAGCAATTCGTAAATCCAGGTGAGCAAGTTTATGAAGGTATGGTTGTTGGAGAGTGCACTAAAGTTAATGAGCAAGTTTTAAACGTTGTTAGAGAAAAACACTTAACTTCAGTTAGAACAGCTGGAAAAGATGAAAATATTATTCTTCCTCCAATTCCATCTAGAACTCTTGAGTGGGCACTAGATTGGATTGATGATGATGAATGGGTTGAGGTAACTCCTCTGAATATCAGAATCCGTAAAAAAGTTCTTAAAACAAGCGAAAGAAGCGTAATTAGATAGGTTTATAGGGGTTATTCCCTATAAACTTTACATAGTCCCTTGAGATAAATTCAGCTGTAATTTAAGCTATTTAAGTACAGAAAATTACTCGGGGGGGTATTTCAAATGAAGTTTAAAATTTCGATTCTTTTACTAGCGACTATGCTTGGGCAAAGTAGTGCATTTTCACAAGTAAAAGCTCCAAGCACCAGCACATTAAAAACTGTATCGATTAAAGACGGAATTCCTCAATGTCAGTTTAGATATTATTTAAATTCAATTACCTTAAATGGAAATTATGATGATTCATTTTACCCGGATGATGAACCTAAAATAAGTATTAGAAATGTTAATCAAGGCCATGTTTATGATCAACAGGGTTACCCTAAATTTGTTTGGGACCTACAAAAAGAACTAGTTGTAAAATCAGGTAAAGAATATCAAAAAATGTATTTAACTAAACCAGCTATAATTCCAAAATTTAAAAAAGATATGGATGATCAAGACTTTGAATTTTTAATTCAAGAAGAAAATGGAGTTGGAGCATATGAAACGATTGTTCCATCTAAACCTAGAGGAGTAGTGGGAAGTAAGCTTAATAATGGGGTATCAACAGATGCTTCAGCGGCTCAATTAGAAGAATGGGAAGCTCTGAAAATGAGACCTAAAGATTTTGGAAGACGTGATAGAAGCTATTCTCAAAATAACTCAGATAAGTATGGTGATAAATTAATTTGGAAAACTAAGACTGAAATTGAGTTTCAATCTTGGGAATCTAATGAATTTCTTAATGATGAAGGTGAAGAGCAATCTTGGGCACCTGATAAAACTGTTGGTCCAGAAGTATCTATTATAAAAGTTTCTAATTGTTCACTTGATCAGGTTAAAAAATATGTTCAACATAGAAATGATCAAAGGGATGCTAATTATAAATTTAGTGATGATAGACATATTCAAATAGATGGTGAAGGTAATACAGGCCTTTCAGATATTGATGAAGGTCAAAAGTCTGAACATGATAGAGGCTATCATCATAATTGTGATCCCAAAAAATGCGATAAATTATAAAAAAAAAGCCCAACTTTAGTTGGGCTTTTTTTATATTAAAAAATTATTTTAGTTACTTAACTTCCCAACAATTTGTTGATTCTATAAGTTGTTGAACAGTTCGCTTTCCTTTCTTTTCTTTTACTGCAGCTACTTGTTTATTAACTTCTTCGTTATAAACAGGAGCTTCAACTGCTCTTAAAACTCCAAGTGGAACTGGAAGACCTGTATGAACAGCTAATTGAGAAAGCTCCCAAGCAAGTGTTTGGTTTTTTACATCATGAACAAGTAAATCACCTTCAGTAATTCCGTTTTCGCCTATAGTTACAACCTTTAGAGAAAAGTTTTCTTTGTCACGAATTATACCTTTGTTATTTTCTTTTCCGAAAATCATTGGTTTTCCGTGTTCAACTCTTACCGTATGATCATCACGTGTAGTTCTATTTGTTTCTTTATCATGAACTTTATCATTGAAAATTACACAATTTTGAAATACTTCTACAAATGAAAGACCTTTATGCTTACTAGCTTCAAGAAAAACTTCTTGCATATGCTTTGGGTCTGTATCAATTGTTCTTGCATAGAATGTTGAACCAGCACCAAGTAGTAATTGCATTGGATTAAATGGAGCATCAATCGATCCATATGGAGTCGATTTAGTTACTTTACCTGGCTGTGAGGTAGGAGAGTATTGTCCTTTAGTTAATCCATAAATTTCATTATTAAAAAGAATAACGTTTAAATCTACATTTCTTCTTATAGCATGAATTGTATGATTACCACCGATTGATAAACCATCACCGTCACCTGTAATAGTCCAAACACTTAAGTTTTCATTATGTGTTTTTAATCCAGTAGAAACGGCACATGCACGACCATGAATTGTATGCATACCATAAGTATCCATATAGTAAGGAAATCTTGAAGAACATCCAATTCCTGAAACGAAAACGATGTCTTCTTTTTTCTTACCAATTTTTGTCATTGCTAATTGTACAGCAGCTAAAATTGAATAATCTCCGCAACCCGGACACCATTTAACATCTTGGTCACTTACGAAGTCTTTCTTTTTGTACTCTGGCATTTCACTCATGAGTTTTCCTTATTTATGATTCTAAAGTTTTATTAATTACACCAACTAGTTCGCTAATTTTAAATGGAAGCCCTTGGACTTTATTGTATCCCTTAGCATCGATTCCAAATTCAGAACGGATAATACCTCTTAATTGGCCTTTATTTAATTCGCAAACTAGAACTTGTTTAAAATTTCCTAAAACTTTCTCTAAATTTCTAGGGAAAGGATTTAAGTATTTAATATGAGCTAAGCTTACTTTTTTACCTTGAGCTTGTGCTTTAGCAACAGCACTATGTGTAGCTCCGTATGTTCCACCCCAAGATATAATTAAAAGATCGCCAGATTGCTCACCTTCAATTTCTTGTTCCGGAATAAAATTAGCTACTTTTTTAATTTTCTCAGCTCTGATATTACACATCGTCTCATGATTATCTGGCATATAAGAAACATTACCAGTATCGATTTGCTTTTCTAGTCCACCAATTCTATGTTCTAAGTTTGGTGTTCCAGGAATCGCCCACGTTCTAGCCATTTTTTCATTATCTCTAGCGTATGGAAGATATTTATTATCACCTTCAAAATCTTTTGGATTAGCAAATCGAGGAAAGATAGCCGGATAATCTTTTGCAAGATCGGGAATTTTCCAAGGCTCAGCACCATTTGCTATATATCCATCAGTTAATAAAATTACAGGAGTCATGTGCTCAATAGATAATCTACAAGCTTCAAACGCCATATGAAAACAATCACTCGGACGACTTGCAGCTACAACGATTAAAGGTGATTCACCGTTTCTTCCATACATTGCAATATTTAAATCAGATTGTTCAGTTTTAGTTGGTAAACCCGTTGAAGGACCACCTCTTTGAACATCAACAATTACAAGTGGGATTTCATACATCATTGCTAGACCAGCAGCTTCGCCTTTAAGAGCCAAACCCGGACCTGACGTTGTTGTCAGTGCAAGCGCACCACCAAAAGCAGCACCAATTGCACTACAAATCCCAGCGATTTCATCTTCTGCTTGAACTGTTCTAACTCCAAAATCTTTATACTTAGATAATTCATGTAAAATATCTGAAGCAGGAGTAATTGGATAAGATCCTAGGAAAAGATCTAAGCCAGCACATTGAGCAGCTTGTACAAATCCAAGAGCAGTTGCTTCATTTCCAGAGATCTGACGATATTTTCCAGCAGGAATTTTTGCTGGAGGAACTTCGTAAGTAGAAATTTGAGCATGAGTATTTTCACAATAATTGCTTCCTGACTTAAGAGCAATTATATTTGCCTCTGCCAATACAGGGTTTTTAGCAAATTTTAAATTAATCCAATCTATAGTGGGTTGTAAATCTCTGGTATAAAAGAAATATGTCATCCCTAAGGCGAAGAAGTTTTTACATCTTGCTTTTGATTTATTATCTAATTCCAAATCCTTAAGTGCTTCCATTGTTAAAGTAGTAATAGGTACTTTAAGAACTTGAAAGTCATCTAAGGCACCATTCTCAAGAGGGTTACCTTTCCAACCAGCTTTTTTAAAATTTAGATCAGTGAATGTATCGAGATCTAAAATAATAACTTTCCCTTTATCCATACTAGCTAAGTTTGCTAATACAGCAGCAGGGTTCATTGCTACTAGAATATCTGGGG
>CAYGTU010000055.1:0-16683 GCA_964352945.1 uncultured Bacteriovoracaceae bacterium | reverse complement strand
ATATTATGCTTCTTTGTCATGAGACAATATTGTTTCTTATTTAATTTTTTAGTGAATTGTTTATCTTGACCCTGATTTTCAGCACACTTTTTACAATCTTTTGTTTCAAGTTCAAGTAAGACTAGTAAATTATAAATATCAACTATACTTTTTGTCTCAGCGCTAACTTTGTTAGATTTCATTTTAAAATAATTGCACTTTTTCTTATTTTTATTAAATTTTTCTACAATTCTACTTTGAAAATAAATATTTTCATCTAAAACAGAAAAATCATCTTGCTTAGATAAGCCACCTTTCATTTGTCCTGGCTCTGCACCACCACCAACAACACCAACACTAGTTCTACCCTGAGGAACTTCTCCACCGCCGACTACGCCTACACTTGTACGTGTCTGGGGCTCTTCACCGCCACCTACGACGCCAACACTAGTTAAGCCGAATTCACTCGCACAAAGATAGGTTGAAATTAAATAAAATAGTAGCAATTTGGTCTTATCCATATCCTATTAATCGGAATAAAATTGATCATTCTTAAGTTGCCAAAATATCGTGTCACATTTTTTTTTACTACTTCATGTCAATACTTGAGATAATGAATATGGATTGAGGCCCATAGCTATAAATCCTAGTAATTCCCCCTTTTTATTTATTAGAGTTTATATGGGCCCAATTCACTTTCTTAAAAACTCAAAATTCAATTCAAAATAAAGAAAAAATATTGATAAGTAGCTGAATTTATAGATATATTTTTAATATTAAATACGAAGTTGATGTATAATAAGGCTATGAAATTCAATGGAATTACAGAGAAACAGATTATTGAAGTCGAAAAAATACTAAATCGATATATAATTTCCTATATTGCTGATAGAGATTATGAAGCAATAACTGCTTTTATCTCAATTGAAGAAAATTCTAATATTGATCCTGATATGGTTTCTATTTTTACACTAGAAATTCCTGATAGTGAGATTAAGACAATGCATCCTCATGCCAAAAGACATCTTTTTAAAAATAATATAATTGTAGATAAAGAATTCTTTAAAGATGCAAATCTTTCGATCCATACTCCTGACCCTAAACCTTCAGTTGAGAATTACGTAATTTGGACGATGGGAATTATCATTACATTCTGCATGTTAGGTATTTTAATTAGTATTTAAATTGATATAGGAAATCTCATGAAACTATCTCTAAAAGAAATTTTTAATCTAGATTTTGATTCAAGAAAAAAATATCGATTTGATGTAACTAAGATGCCTGGTTTGTCTCTAAAGATAGAAGATACTTCATTTAAAATAAGTGACATGTCACTTAGTGGTCTCTCTTTTACAAATAATGAAACAGAAATATTATTAGGTCATGATTTTGAATGTTTCCTCAACATGAACGGGGATAAAATTAGAATCGTATTAAAACTTATTGGTAAAAACGATGGTCGTCATGGCTGCGAAATTGCTCAAAATATCAATCAGTACGAAATGTTTTTTAAAAAACATTTTTCTCAATTAACTCCACAACAGTACTAGGTACGCGCTACCTTTTTACAAAATCAAGTACATAGGTTTTTAAAAGTGTATTCGATCATGTTTTTATTCCAAAAATTGAACAAAAGTATCAGCATTACAAGTAAAATTAGTCAAAGAAGTCATTTATTAAAGAAATGAGTCTGAAAAAAACTATAAGACAAGTATAACTATTTGAAATCTTCAAAAGGTACCGCGTACCTATTTGACAAAAAAAGGATGCCCCTCATTCGAGGGGGACCCTTTTATTAACAACTTTAGTCTCTCAACGATTATTATTAACCGATTAATCTCAATGCATTTTGCCCTTGAGCATTTGCCTGAGAAAGAACAGAAGTTCCTGCAGCATTTAAAATGTTGTTTCTAGCGTTCTCAGCAGTAGCTTGAGCATAATCAACATCTCTAATACGAGAATTTGCAGCACTCATATTCTCATTTGAAATTTCTAAATTATTTGATGTAGACGTTAGTCTATTTTGTAGAGCACCTAAGTTCGATCTGTGTTCAGAAACGGCTTCAATAGCTCCATCAATTTGCGCTAATGATTCTTGAGCGCCTTGTTTTGACATTACATCAATACTAGCTAGAGATAATCCCTCTAAAGTTGTATCGTTGTGTTGTCTATCATAAGAAATTCTATCCTGGAATTCATTATTGTTTAACCCAACTTGAAATTCTAAAGCTTCACCTTGGCCGTCTAAAAGACTCATACCATTAAATCGTGTTACTTCTGAAATTCTTTGAACTTCTTGCTTCAAGTTTTGGTATTCCATATCAGTGAATCCTCTTTCTGTGTCACCCACAGTGTCCGAAGCTGATTGGATACTTAATTCTCTAAGCCTTGTTAAAATGTTTTGTACTTCGTTCAGACCGCCTTCAGCAACTTGAATCATAGAAATACCATCATTCGCATTTCTGTTCGCTTGTTGTGTTGATCGAATCTGTGCTTTTAATTTTTCACTAATTGCTAAACCTGCAGCATCGTCACCAGCTTTTACAATTCTTGACCCAGAAGCTAACTTTGAAAGTGTGCTTTCTGATTCTCTATTGTTTACTGATAATGATCTTTGGGCTGCGATCGATGAAATGTTAGTTCCTACACGAAAACCCATGAAATCCTCCTTGTTAAGAACAAAGAGTCTATTCTGACATTCAATTCTACAACCTTGTAGATTTGTTAAGCATACTGCTAGTTGATTCTAAAGTTTATTTATAAAAGTAACAAATAGTGTGTAGCTACTTGCTGATAAACTCTTCGGGAAAGGAAAATTTTTCTTTATAACTTTATGGAAATATTTTCCATATTTTCACTGGATAAGAAAAGTCTAGTTTTCTAAGGTTATGAATTTAAACGAATTCTTCAAATGGATCGGACTCTTTTCCTTTCCAAATATTGAGCTCAAGTTGGACATTCTTTTCAAAATCTTTGATTTCAAAGATTGTTTCACGGGCCTTGATTACCGCAAAAGTTAATTTTGTGCCTGAATACATATTATTAAAATCTATATTTGTCATTTTTGTCCAAGTTCCAGTATTAATGAATACTGTTTTATCAGAATAAGTTCTATAAATTGGCTCATGAGTGTGCCCTACGATAAGTGCTCTTGCATTCTTATTTTCATCAAAAAACTTTCTTGTTAATAAAGAAAAATCTTGGAAAAGATGTAGTTCATGAGCTAGATCTTTAATGAGATTATTAAATCCATTATAAGCTTTAAAATATTTAAACACTCTTACCATGATAAAATAATAACCGTTTGCAAACATTAGTCTAAGCATAAAAAATGTATCAAAAAGAATTCCATGGATGATAAAATTTTTGATTGGTCTTACTTGATTAACATATTCTCTTTCTATTTTGTATTTATTCACAACTTGAGTTACATAATAGGCACCCCATGATGGATTAAGATACTTCGTTCCCTCATTGGATTCTATTATCGTATTATTGATATCAAAATCATGAGCTTGCTCATATTGATGGCCGTGTTTTATAAAAACACCAGGAACAGGTCTGTAGGTATCAGTATCTTTTAAAATTGTTATCTTAGCTTGAGTATCATCAGAAAATCTTTCTATGAATATTTTTTGACAAGCTTCAAATACCATTTCAGCATCATGATTACCTATAATGTAGATTAACTTGGCCGTTTTATTTTTTAAGAATTCCTCTAAAGCATCAAAGACTTCAGAATGAGCAGCTAGAATTAAATGAAGTTTTTCTATACTGGCTTTTTCACTCCAAAATTCATCATCAAAAACTTTTACATAAGGTACGGCTAAAAAATCTAGAAAATCACCATTGATAATAAGCTCCAACTCTTCAATTGATGAATCCGTTTTAGAATAATATTTTAGAAAATTTGAAAGCTCTATATCTGATTGAAAATCCTCTAAGACATTTCTTCTACCATTTAAATAAACTCCCGCTGATAAATGTAAGTCAGAAATTACAAGAGTTAATTTTTTTAATTTTTTACTTTTTCCCAGGAATCTCATATTGACCTTCCCCAAAGACTATATCAACAGGATAGAGAGAGGGTGCTATAGGAATATAATAGTATTCTTCATCTTTGTCTAAATGAATTTCTACAACATGTTGTGAGTTAGAATCGACTCTAAAAAACTTTATATTCTTAGACTTGGTAGTAATTTTTGCATAGATGTCGCTAAAAGTATTATTTGTAACCGTTACACTTATATCATCTGTTCTAGTTTTAGGAGTATTAATGATTGTTTTTGTTAATTCATGAGTAATACTAAAAGCCGTTTCAACTTTTCTAGCAAAACTTTTAATACAAAAAATAAGTGATATGAGTAATATAAACTTCATTAGTTTATTCTATCAAATATTTACAGTTTCTAAATCGGATATGAATTTTTTTCTATTCCGAGCAAATGACTATAGTAAGAGTCTTAATTCATTGAGGTGCTTAATTTCATCTCTTAATTTAGCGGCTTCTTCAAATCTAAGCTCTTTAGATAAAGTTTTCATATCAATTTTTAGCTTGGAGATCTTTTTATCAATACTAATTGGATCCATTTCGACTTGGGTTTGCTTGATCTTGGTCTTGCCCTTTTTAGTTCCACGTAAAGTTTCAATGACTCCACCTCCAATTTTCTTAGAAATGGTAATAGGAGTAATTCCGTTTTTCTCATTGTATTTTGCTTGAATCTCTCTTCTACGATTTGTCTCTGAAATCGCTTCATCCATTGATTTGGTTATTTTACTTCCATAAAGAATAACTCTACCTTCAGAGTTTCTTGCTGCCCTACCGATCGTTTGAATTAAACTTCTAGTTGATCTTAAAAAGCCTTCTTTATCAGCATCTAATATTCCTACTAAAGCTACTTCTGGAATATCTATCCCCTCTCTTAGTAAATTAATCCCTACTAGAATATCAAATTCACCCAGTCTTAGATCCCTTAATATTTCAATTCTTTCTATATTATGAATATCTGAGTGAAGATACTTAACCTTTAAGCCACAACTTTTTAAATAAGTTGTAAGTTCTTCAGCGATTCTCTTAGTAAGGGTTGTTATTAAAACTCTAAAACCAGCCGCAATTGTTTTTCTGGCTTCAATCATAATATCGTCAACTTGAGATTCCACTGGACGGACTTCAACTCTTGGATCAATTAATCCTGTTGGTCTAATAATTTGTTCAACTACTTCCCCTTCGGATTTTTCTAATTCATATTTAGCAGGTGTTGCTGATACAAAGAGTACTTTAGAATACTTTGACTCAAACTCTTGAAAATTTAGAGGTCTATTATCTAGAGCTGAGGGTAATCTAAACCCATAGTTAACAAGATTTTCTTTTCTTGCACGATCACCCTTATACATTCCCCCAACTTGAGAAACTGTTACGTGAGATTCATCAATAACTAAAAGAAAATCATCTCCAAAATAATCAATAAGTGTTGGTGGTGGCTCTCCAGGTTTTGCTCCGGTTAAATGTCTTGAATAATTTTCAATTCCACTGCAAAAACCCATTTCATCCATCATCTCAAGATCAAGCATTGTTCTTTGCTCTAATCTCTGAGCTTCCACTAATTTATTTTCATCATTTAAATCTTGTAATCTATTTCTTAATTCTACACTTATTGTATTAAGAGCATTTTTTAATTTTGCCTCCCCTACAACATAGTGAGATTTAGGATAAATTACAGTTTTAGGAATCTCTGATATTATTTTCCCTAGAAGTGGGTCAACTATCATAATTTTTTCAAGTTCATCATCAAAAAACTCTAAACGAACGACATTACTATCTTCACTGGCAGGAAAAACTTCAACCGTATCTCCCCTTACTCTAAAAGTACCTCTGGAAAAATCGATATCATTCCTATTGTATTGAATCTCAATTAAATTTTTTAATAGATCGTCTCGATCAATTTTATCTCCAGCAAATAAGGTGAGTTTCTGTCTCCCATATTCTTCAGGAGAACCAATCCCATAAATACAACTTACACTGGCCACAACTATGACATCTTCTCGCTCTAAAAGATTTTTAGTAGCTGAGTGTCTTAACTTATCTATTTCATCATTTACTGCTGCATCCTTTTCAATAAAGGTATCAGATCCTGGAACATAGGCTTCAGGTTGGTAATAATCATAATATGATACAAAATATTCAACTGCATTATCTGGAAAGAATTCTCTAAATTCAGCATATAGCTGAGCTGCCAGAGTTTTATTGGGAGCAAGAACTAATGTTTTTTTTCCTAAGTTTTGAATAACATGAGCAACACTAAATGTTTTTCCTGAACCTGTAACACCTAACAAAGTTTGAAAAATCTTACCCTCATTAAAAGATTTAGTTAGGGTCTCAATTGCAACTGGTTGGTCGCCAAATGGCTGGAAATCAGATTTTAGTTTAAACATTAGCTAACTATAGCAAAAAAAAAGGCCCTCGACGAGGGCCCATATTTACTTAATTTTAATAGATCCGTCTCTTTTCTTTTTAAACTTTAAACTCTTTTCAGTTTTAAGTTTCTTGATTATTTCTCTATTAAGAACTTTAGACGTATCTAAGTCTAGAGCAGATGAGATTTTAACTTTGTATCTACCTTTTCTTAAATTTACACCTAAGTCTTTAAACTTGATTTCAAATGCCCCATTGTCATGAGTAATTTGTGATGCCTTTAGATTATTCTTAAAAAACACTTCTGGAGATCTAAGAAATCTTTTTCTTTCAATACTTAAAAAATGCTTATAATCAGTATTTTTATCTAAATCTATAAAAACTAGAATACCTTCCGAATTAACTACTGCATTTGTGTAACCAAAATCGAATGCACCAGCCACTTTTTCAAAATCAATCATTTTAACTTTATACTTAATTTCCATTCTTAATACATCACCATCTCTCTGACTACTTTCTTCTTTGTCAGCGAGTACGATATATTTACCACTAGAATTTAAAGATAGGTTAAACTGATCACCCTCAAGGTTTGCTACAAACTCTTCACTCGCTTTAGAAGCTGATCTTGAATTTGATAGATCAAATGTAATTTTTGATTCAACAAAATAATCAAAAACTTCGTATGGTACTTGTACATCTCTATAACATGTATAAGGCTCATCTCTATATTGAGGAATATATCGACAGTAATTATAGGGTTCTTGACGACAAATTCTACTGCCTCCACCTGAGCATTCTCTACGGCAAGTTCTATTAGCGCCTGAACCAGTACAAACTGTTCTACAGGTTTGTTGAGTTGTACGACATACTTGTCTGTACTGAGTTGTACAAACATATCTATCTCCTACATAAACTCTTCTATAACAAGTATCGGCCTGTCTTTCCCATCGATATTCAGTATGAGTCTTTTCTGTACTTAAATTGATTTCATGACTCGATCTTTGGCCATCAAAAGTAAAACTCTCACTATCACTAGTAGAGGAAAATGAATTAAAAGAAGCTAAAATAAATAGTAATACTAAAAACATTCTCATTGCACAGTCCTTATGAATAAAATTTGTTGTACAAGAAAATGCTACGCAAAAAAAAAGGGTCCGTAAAGGACCCCTTGTTATATTTACCTTAATGTAATTAATTGTTATTGAGGAACTTGTTCTTCGTTGAATAAAGTATCAATTTTCGTTGTTACTTCTCTTTCAGCGTTTCCAGTAGAGATTGCAATTTCTTTAACTATTAATTCTTTACACTGCTCAAGCATTTTTTTCTCACCAAATGAGAGTTTTTTAGACGTTTTAAGGAGCAATAATGATCTTAAAACATCAGCTATTTCGATTAAAGAACCTGTCTTTACCTTAAGCATATAGTCTCTGTGACGTCTGTTCCAAGTTGAATTATCTACTTTAACATCATGGTTTTCTAGTAGAGTAAAAACTTCATTTATCTCTGAATCGCTGACAAGACCTCTTACACCGTCTTTCGTGTCTACTGGAACCATAACTTTCATACCATTTGTAATAACTTTAATGATATAAAAATTCTTTATACTTCCAGATAAGTCTTTTTCCTCAATATTCGCAACTTGACCAACTCCATGCCCAGGACAAACTACAAAATCACCGATATTAAACATTTAAACCCTCCGGGCCATTTTATTACTTTACCAATATACAACATAGCATGACGCATTACAATGAGCGTTGTAATAGTTACAATTCCATATTTAAAAATTGAAAGAATTTTCGATTTGTTTTAAAGGTTTGCCCTTATATTTTAGAAACTATGTAATTTTTACACACTTTCTAACTAGGTCTTATCTTTTAACTTTTCCCAACCATCACTTAAAGTAACTGTTTGGTTAAAGACTGGGACTTCTCCAGAATCTATCTCATCAGCTACAAAATATCCCATTCTCTCAAATTGAACTTTTTCACCTGGCCTTAAAGTATAAACATAAGGTTCAACTTTAGCTGTTATGACACTCAATGAATTAGGGTTAATGTATTTAAGAAAATGCTCTTCTCCACCTTCGGGATTTTCTTCAGAAAAAAGTCGATCATAAAGCCTAACTTCTACATCTTTAGCATCCTTACCATTCACCCAATGAATAATGCCTTTTGGTTTTTTTTCACCTTCAGGAGTATTTCCATTAAAAGAATCTTTAATGTAATGGCACTTAAGTTCAGTTACAACACCTTGATCATTTTTTACAAATTCATCACAATGAATAATACATCCATAACGAAGTCTCACTCTACGATCAGGACCAAGTCTATACCATTTTTTTGGACTAGGTGGATCTTCTAAGAAATCTGATCTATCGATATAAATCTCTGATGATAAATTTACTTTACGAGAACCAAAGCTCTCATCATGTGAATGAAAAGGAGCATCTATTTCAACATCAGCATCCCAGTTTGTAATCGTTACTTTTATAGGGTCTAGAATACCAAAAACTCTTTTTGTTTTATCATTAAGGTCATCTCTTATAAATTTCTCTAAAAGTGAATAATCGATGATTGTATATTTTTTTCCGATTGAGATGTATTCCATAAAATTAATAATGGCTTCGGGATTTACCCCTCTTCTTCTAAAGCCTGATAAAGTAGGCATTCTAGGATCGTCCCAACCAGAAACATGTTTTTCCTCAACCAGTTGAATAAGCTTTCTCTTACTCATTACCGTATAGTTAAGGTTTAAACGAGCAAACTCAATCTGTCTTGGAACTGCAGGTACTGAACAATTGGCCACAAACCAATCATAAAGAGGTCTGTGATCTTCATATTCTAATGAACAAAGTGAATGCGTAATACCTTCAAGGGCATCACTTAGTGGGTGTTGAAAATCATACATTGGATAAATACACCACTTATCTCCAGTTCTATGATGGTGAACCTTTCTGATTCTATACATAGCTGGATCTCGCATGTTCATATTAGGGTGACTCATATCAATTTTTGCTCGAAGAACCATTGATCCATCAGCAAATTTGCCTTCTTTCATTTCAGCAAATAATTTTAAATTCTCATCTACTGATCTTTCTCTAAAGGGTGAATTAATTCCTGGAGTTTGTAAATTTCCACGACCTGCTTTCATTTCATCCATAGTTTGAGAATCAACATAAGCTAATCCTTTCTTTATTAATTCTATAGCCCAATCATAAAGCTGGTCAAAATAATCTGAACCAAAATACAGATCATCTTTCCAGTCAAATCCTAGCCACTTAATATCTTTTTGAATCGCATTTACATATTCATCTGATTCTTTTTCAGGATTGGTATCATCAAATCTAAGATTACATTTAGCATTGTCATTATCGCGAGCATAACCAAAATTTAAACAAAGTGCTTTAGCGTGTCCAATATGTAAATACCCATTTGGTTCTGGCGGAAATCTAAAACATAGATCTTTATGCTTTCCAGAATTGATATGTTCTATGATTTCTTTATGTATAATGTGAGGGTTTTCTTTTTCAGTTAAGGTTGG
Source organism: uncultured Bacteriovoracaceae bacterium (assembly GCA_964352945.1). GTDB lineage: Bacteria > Bdellovibrionota > Bacteriovoracia > Bacteriovoracales > Bacteriovoracaceae > CAYGTU01. The sequence goes on along the minus strand of CAYGTU010000055.1, from coordinate 6,749 downwards.
TCTTTTGTTCATAATATACCTATGAAAGTTGATTTAATCTTTTCTTTAATGTTTCTACTTTAATTAATGGTACTAGGACTTTTAAATCTGGTCCATGGTTTTGACCAGTTAAACAAACACGAAATCCCATAAAAAGGGGCTTACCTTTTATTCCTAGTTGATCTTTACAATGATCCATCCAACCAGAGAATAAATCTGCGCTAACATAATCTCCACTAAATGAAGCTAATTCTTCTTTTAAATAAGAGATTATTTGTGGAGTTGTTTCCCAAGCTATAACTTCTTTAGCGGCATCATCTAAACTAACTGTATCATTAGTAATACTCTCTTCTAAAAGAGCTGGTAATTCTGAAACCATTTTTATTTTTTCTTGAAAGAGAGCTAGACAAGTATTCTTCCATTCATCGGCCATAGTAAAATAGAAATGATCTTTTGGTAGATACTCTTCTACTAATACACGAAATTCTTTTGGCCCATAAGTTTTTAAATGTTCACCATTAGTCCACTTAAGTTTTTCAATGTCATACATTGCAGGAGCTTTAGAGAATCTTGTAATATCAAAAATTGGCTCTAACTCTTTAATAGTAAAAATTGATTTTCCATCTGGATGAGACCAACCAAGTAAGCAAAGATAATTCATCAATGCTTCAGGAAGATAGCTTTCTTCTTTGTATAAATGAACAGAAGTTGCTCCATGACGTTTTGAAAGTTTTTGTCTGTCTTCACCAATCATTAAAGATAAATGACCAAATTCTGGAGTTGTCCATCCAAATGCTTCATATATCATCAATTGTCTTGCTGTATTATTTAAATGTTCTTCTGCTCTAAACACATGAGAGATTTCAAAAAGATGATCATCAATAACATTGCAAAAGTTAAATGTGGGAATACCATTTGATCTTAAAATTACAAAATCCCCTACCATTCCAGCAGGAAAAGTTACTTTCCCACGAACATGATCATTTACAGTGTAATCTTTAGTTGTATCAACTTTAAATCGAAGTGGAGCTTCTTCTCCGGCAGCTACTCTTTTTTTAGCTTCTTCCCAGTTTTCTTTCTCTCTCCATTTACCTGTGTATCCAGGGGTGTTATTTGCTTCAGCACTTTCACGCATTTTTTCTAATTCTTCATCAGTACAAAAATCATAAAAGGCTTTACCAGCCTCTAATAGTTTATAGGCATACTCTTTATAAATTTCACCACGGTCAGATTGATGATAGCTCCCATATTTAGGATTTTCTTTTCCTGGACCTTCATCAAATTCGATGCCTACCCATTTAAGATCTTCAATCTGAAGTTGTTCATATTTTTTTTCACTTCTATCTAAGTCAGTGTCTTCGATTCTTAAAATGAATTTTCCACCCATTTTTTTAGCGAAAAGATAATTGTAAAGAGCAGTTCTAGCTCCTCCAATATGAAGATACCCCGTTGGACTCGGTGCAAAACGTACACGAACACTCATAAAAACCCCTGTTGTTATAAGTGCTCACTTTAATATAACTAGGTAGTTATGTACACCGTGTTTTATCTTTAAGGGCGTAATCTGAAGAGTATTTAGGTAGTATTTCCTTTTCACTGGGAGACTTAAAGAGCCAATTCATTGAAAACTTATTGTTAACTGGAACCACATGAGGTTTTTTATAGGTCCTAAAGACAATATCCCAAAGAGGAGTTGTAACTCCATGATTAAGGCTATCATCCAAAAAATGGTGAGACATATGATGCTTTCTCATAAAAGCTCCCAGAGCCGTTTTAGGGGCCCTTACGTGGTAGATTTTATGGAGGTATTCATAATAGACATACATAAGAATAAACCCCGTACTGAATAAGGCTGAGTTAAAAAATCCTGCCATAAGTGAGGTAATAAAAAAGATGATCGGCCAAATAATTATTGTCGCTTTTAATTTATTAAAGTTTGAAGCAAAGTAATCACGCTTATGATGATGCTTTTGATGTTCAACTCTAAAGGGAGTTCTCAACAGCCAAACATGACCTAAAAACCTATGGATTAGATATTCCATAAAAGTCCAAAAAATAATGCCACCGATAAAGAAGCTCATGCTTCATTCTAACTTCAATTTATAAATTATCTACTCGCATTTCATTTCTCCTTTTTGGGAGCTAAGTACATGTAATTATTGACAAAAAAATGTCTTAACTTATGTTATTCAAATTATACTTATTAGAACAATTACCGATAAGGATAAGATGAGTTTTATTTCAAAGACATTAATTATTTTACTGATTTTTCTCTCCTTTCAAGCGGGGGCAGTTAATCCATGTCGTGAGCACTTAAGTTTTGTTCCAACAAAAATGAGTGAAGTGGGAAATACTCAAAAAACTGGTCATCTTAAAATGCTAGAAGATGCCGATGTAAAATATGAACTTCCTGAACAAGTTCTTGAAAGACTCGAAACACATAAGATTGAAAATATTGAAGAGATTGAAGATATTTATAGTACTCTTAAAAAAACTAAAAATATAATTGGAGTAGATGCTTGGATACGCTATCACTCACCCAGAAATACGGAACAAATTTTAAATGGTCTTGAAGAGGGAAAACTAGCTTTTTATGAAGCACAAAAAGTTTTTGATAATCACTATATTGTTAATTTGAATAATGATGGAAATCTCTACGCTGAAGGAACTAATAAACTACTCAAAAATTTTGATGTCTATATAGAAGATCAAGCTGGAAATCATATTCGAAAAATTGAAGTTAAAAATCCAGCCGCTCCTCCACCTTTTATCGGGTTAGATAAAGGAAATAATTTTAAAGGCCAGATAGATAAGGCTATTGATAAAGCCGTAAGCCATATTGATAATGGACATCTTCAAGGTGAAAGAGAACTTGCAATTATTTATAATAAAAAATACTTTCTAAAAAAAGGTGAAGATGCTCTTTCTTCAAATAAGTTAATCGATATGCCTGATGAAAATGGAGCTATAAAAAAATATGCTGTGTATGAAGACGGTGAAGTTATAGAGTATGCAGTTGATGGTGAAAATTTGATTCAAACAAATACTTTTAAGGACAGAAATCTCTATGACATCATTAATGATTATTCTGTCTCAAAAATAAGAGAACTCAATAGAAAATACAAAGATGTGTTTCCTATTCAAAAAATTTATCTTTATAGTACTGATAACTTACTTTTAAGGACTTACGAATTAAAACCCAAGGGTGATGTCTCTGAGTTCATTCATTATTAATAAATACCTACTCTTAACTTTGACAAAAGCTTATAAGATTTCATAGGATAGCCCTATTGGAGATCATATGAAAATTATTCTACTTTTACTTTCTACTAGCCTTTACGCTCATACAATTCACTATTATCAAAATCCACCTCTAAAAATAATTACTTTGGGTCACCCTACTTTGAAAAAAGTAGCAAAAGAAGTAAAGATTGATTCAATTCAAACTGATCAAATGCAAACTCTTATTGATAATATGATTGATACTATGAAAGATGCTGGAGGAGTCGGTCTCGCCGCTCCACAAGTTAATCATTCTATTAGATTATTTGTAATGCAACCAAGCTCGATGAAAAAAGCTGAAGCCGTTATTAATCCTATGGTTAGTTATGTTACAGAACTTGGAATGAAAAATTCTCGAGAGGGTTGTCTTTCAATTCCTGGAAAAAGCTTTACAGTTAAAAGATATAAAGAGTTAAAAGCAAATTATTACAATCGCGATGGTGAGTATGTTACTGAGCACGCTAAAGGTTTTAGAGCGATTGTTTTTCAACATGAATATGATCACCTAAATGGTAACCTAATCTCTGATACATTATTTCCAGTAGAAATATTTAATGAAAGCTATGAATTCGAAGCTGACACACCTTTAATGTAAAACTAATTGATTAAAGATTAAACCAAGGACCATCTTGAATATCCCCAAGTGCGATTCCTCTAGTCTGCTCACCTTCAACAGCTTCAGCCAAAACCTGAGCCTTAGCTTTTAGTTCCATTGCCGTTTCATTATTTCCAAGTGCTGCATTAGCTCGTGCCAATGCTTCAACTGCATAAAAATGATCAAAGTCTTTCGCTTGCGAGCCTGCTTTTTCTGTATACTTAGCGCATTCTTTTGCATATTTAAAAGCTAGGCTTGCTTCACCTGCAACACAAGCTGCTCTGGAAACTAACCATTGCCCTCGTGCTAAATTAAGATCAGTTCCTACTAGCTTCCAAAGAGAAAGTGAAGTAAAAGCCTGTTCAAGCATTTCTAGATTTTGATCATCAGAACGAGACTTTGCAGTTAATAAATTCCAAGTATTACCATTTGATTTTTTTGCTAATTCTTTGATTAGATCGTTGTTTGACATATAAATCCCCTTAATGATTTGTGAACTTATACATTCTATTGAAAAAAATTGTAACAATTTTTTATACTTTGCATTTTTTACATATAAAAAGGCTCCTTACGGAGCCTTTTTATTTTCTTAAAATTTAAATATCAACTACCATCTTTTAGTAATTTCACCTGATTCAAAGAAGTAAGCTAATTCTCTTTCAGCAGAAGCTGGAGAATCAGAACCATGAACTGCGTTTTCACCAATTGATTTTGCATAAAGTTTTCTAATTGTACCTTCTGCTGCTTCAGCTGGATTAGTTGCACCCATTATTTCTCTGTTCTTTAATACTGCGTTTTCACCTTCAAGGCACATAAGCATTACTGGACCTGAAGTCATAAACTGAACAAGCTCACCAAAAAATGGTCTTTCTTTATGTTCGATATAAAATCCTTCAGCTTTCTCTTTAGATAGAGTTACAAATTTTGCTGCTGCAATTCTTAAATTGTTTTTTTCAAAAACACTAATTACATTACCAATATTGTTATCTAATGTAGCGTTTGGCTTGATGATTGAAAAAGTTCTTTCGATTCCCATTATTTACTCCTATAAAATTTTTTCTTAACTTAAGCTTTTTTTAATACTTGTGCAATCTTTTCTCCAAGTTCGGCAGGACTTCTTGCAATTGTCACACCGCACTCTTCTAAAACTTTGAATTTTGACTCAGCTGTATCATCTCCACCAGAGATAATTGCACCTGCGTGCCCCATTCTTTTTCCTGCTGGAGCTGAAGCACCTGCAATAAATGATACAACTGGCTTGCTCATATTAGCTTTGATCCATCTTGCTGCATCTGTTTCAGCTGATCCACCGATTTCTCCAATCATAATTACTGCATCTGTATCTTCATCAGCTTCAAAAAGCTCAAGGCAATCAATAAAGTTTGTTCCATTTACCGGATCTCCACCAATACCCACACAAGTTGATTGACCAATTTCTCTTTGAGTTAATTGGTAAACAGCTTCATAAGTAAGTGTTCCTGATCTTGAAATAACACCAACTTTGCCTGGCATATGAATATGACCTGGCATAATTCCAATTTTACATTCTCCTGGAGTAATTACTCCCGGACAATTTGGACCAATAAGTCTTGATTTACTCGCTTTAAGAGCAGACTTAACTTTCACCATATCATTTATAGGAATCCCTTCAGTAATTGCAATAATTAAAGGAAGGCCAGCATCAATACATTCAAGAATTGAATCTGCTGCAAATGGAGGTGGAACAAAAATCATAGCGGCATTAGCTCCAGTTTCTTTAACTGCTTCATTAACAGTATCAAAAACAGGAATCCCCTCATGAATCATTCCACCTTTTCCAGGAGTAACACCACCAACAACATTAGTTCCATAATCTCTTGATTGAAGAGTATGAAATGTACCTTGCTTTCCTGTTAGACCAATTGTTATTAATTTTGTATCTCTATTTATTAAAATTGCCATTTTCTACCCCTATGCCTTTGCAGCTTTAACTGCTTTTTCAGCAGCATCTGCTAAATCATTAGCAGCTATAATATTTAAACCTGACTCTTCAAGGATTTTCTTTCCTAAATTAACGTTCGTTCCTTCAAGTCTTACAACTAAGGGAACAGAAAGAGAAAGTGACTTAGCTGCGGCAACAACACCTTCAGCAATAATATCGCACTTCATGATTCCACCGAAAATATTTACTAAAATTGCCTTAACACTTTTATCTTCTAAAATAATAGTAAATGCTTTTTCAACAGTTTCTTTAGTTGCTCCTCCGCCTACATCTAAAAAGTTTGCTGGTTCCCCACCAAAAATTTTAATAATGTCCATAGTACCCATAGCAAGACCAGCACCATTTACAAGACAGCCAATAGTTCCATCTAGTGAAATATAACTTAATCCGTATTTTCCTGCTTCTAACTCTTGTTCACTTTCTTCAGTTGGGTCGCGATAAGCTTCAATATCTTTATTTCTAAATAAGGCATTATCATCAAAATTTAATTTTGCGTCCAATGCTATTACATCACCACTTTTAGTTGTAACTAATGGGTTAATTTCAGCAATTGAACAGTCTTTAGCAACATATAAATCATAAAGACCACTAAAAAACTTAATTGCTTTTTTAAGAGTGTCACCTTCTAGACCAATTCCATAACCTAATTTACGTCCAATAAAAGAAGTAAATCCTACAGCTGGATCTATTGCTACTTTTATAATTTTGTCAGGTGTTTCTGCTGCAACTTTTTCGATTTCAACTCCACCTTCACTTGAAGCCATCATTGTAATTTTAGAAGTATTTCTATCTAAAACAATTCCAACATAATATTCGTGATCAATATCAGCACCTTCTTCTATAAGAATTTTATTAACTTGTTTAACTTGAGGTACGGTTTGGTGAGTAAGTAATTGGATGGACAGGATTTGG
>CAYGTU010000054.1:0-16733 GCA_964352945.1 uncultured Bacteriovoracaceae bacterium | reverse complement strand
TAAATTTTTATCAATTTTTGAAATCTCATCTTCAAACTTATAAAAGCTATATTTCATTATTTCAGAATATAGCCCTTCTTTACTTTTAAAATGATAATTAATAGCAGCTAAATTTACATCTGCAGTTTTTGCAATTTCTCTTATTGAAGTTTGCCCATACCCATTATTAGCAAATAGCTCTAATGCAACTTCTATAATATTTTGTTTTGTACTTAAATTCATTTAAATTTCTTCGCTATAAAATTATTAAAATCTTCTAAAATACCATAGGCCGCAGGAATCCAGATTAATGTTAAAATTGTTCCACTTACTAGCCCCCAAGCCATTGCCATTGTCATGGGAACTAACATGGCATCACTTCCCCCAATACCGTAAGCTGTTGGGATTAAACCTGATACTGTAGTAAGAGAAGTTACCACAACTGCTCTTAATCTTAACCCTGAAGCTTTAACAAGAATTTCATTTAATTCATATTTTCCTGTCTCTCTCATTTCATCAATAAAACTAATAAGTACAATTCCTGAGTTAACAATAATTCCTGCTAACCCAATAATACCAATCATTGCTAAAAAGCTTACTGGTCTTCCATGAAGAAAAAATGCGATAGACGTACCAACTAAACCTAGTGGAATTGTAGTAAGAATAATAAAAGGCTTTAAGTATGACTTAAACAGGAAAACCATAATCGCAAAAATTCCAATAATAGCAATTTGAAGTGCTTTCCCTAAACTTTGCATAGATTCGGCAGTATTTTGTTCTTCACCGCCAAAGATTAGACTAACATCAGGATACTCAGCTTGGAGCTCTGTAAAGTATTGTTTCACTAAAACTGCTGCTTTACGAGAAGTCATTTTCTCACCATCCACTTGACCTAAAAGTGTCTTACTACGTTTAAAGTCGAATCTCTTAATTTGTGGACTTCCTTGTTTAGATTTAAATTTAGCTAAAGTAGATAAAGGAACTAAATTTCCCATACGATCCATTACTTTTATTTGACCTAACTTTTCAATTGAATCAGCTGAATCTCTATCAAATTCAACTCTCAATTCAACTTTTTTATTATCCAAAGTCACGTTAGAGATGATTTTCCCCGATAAAGCCGTTCTAATTGTATTACCGATCATATTTACATCAAGTCCAAGTCTATCAACTTTATCAAATTCAACCTCAACATAAATCTCATCATCTCCGTAAACATCATCCGTTTGTAAACCAAAAATTCCTTCATGAGTTTTAAGTTTGTCTGAAATGGTATTGATCACAGTATTTAAGGAGCTCATTTTAGATGCTCTAAAAGTAGCATTAATCGGCTCTCCAACTGGAGGTCCATTAACCATCTCTTGAAATCTAAGAGATTTTAAATAAGGCGCTTTAATCGTTCTTAAATCTTTTAAAATTTCTGTGTATTTAATATTATATTTAGTATCTTCAGTAACATAGATAATGGCCATCCCAACATTATTACCATCTTTTGATAATGGATCATTTGGACCGATCTGGGAGATACCTCCACGAGCAACTATATAATTAACCTTATCTCCAAGTACTTCTTTAATACTTTTAGAAATCTTTTCCGCTTGATCATTTGTATACTCAATAGTTGAGCCTGTTGGTGTTTCAAATCGAGCTGTATAAACTTCAGTTTGATCCGGAGGAAATAAAATAAACTTGTTAAAAACAAACATTAATAAGAAACAGAAAACTAAGACAACTCCAAAAAGAATGGCAACAAAGTATCTGCGTCTTACAACTACTTCCATTAATTTCTCAAATTTAATGATTATTTTATCAAACCAATCTGATTTTTTAGCCACTTCACTATTATCAGTTTTTTTAGATTTTATAATAGTTAATCTTAGAGGAAGTAAGAAAAAACTTTCAAATAGACTTATTAAAAGTGAAATAGAAACTATGATGGGGATATACTGAATGAATTTCCCCATAATTCCTTTGGTAACTAACATAGGTAAAAAAGCTGCAATTGTTGTAAAAGCTGTAGCAGAAATCGGAAGCCATAAACTTTTAACTGACTGAACCGCTGCATCAGTAGCCGACAAACCTTCACCCTTTAGTCGGTTTACATTTTCTGAAATAACAACAGAGTTATCCACCAGCATCCCAAGAGCAATAACTAAAGCTAAGATCGTAATAGCATCAAGATTCATTCCAAAGGCATTCATAAATCCAAAAGTAGCTGAAACGGCAATTGGAAGAGAAAGTGATGCCATGATTCCAATCCATCCAGGTAAAAACAATAATAAAAAGAAAACAACTAAAACTAATCCTGAAATTGCATTCGATGAAAGAACGTTTAATCTGTTTTTAACTTTTAAAGCCTCATTATTATAAACTTTTACTACAAACTCATCTTTATAAATATTTTTATATTTATTTAAAATAGATTCTACTTGATCAACTAATTTCAAAGTATCTGTTCCGGCCTTTTTAGTAACGGTTAACAGAGTTGCATCTTCTCCATCAACTCTAGCTAATACTTTGGCTTTTTCTTGAGAATCTCTAACGTCAGCAATATCCTTTAAATAAATTGAACGACCACTGAAATTTGATCTAATTAAAACATTTTGAAGTTCTTCGGCATTTTTAATTTTCCCTTCAACTCTAAGAAGACTTTGAGTATTTTCTACTTTTAACTCGCCGCCAGGAATATTAACATTTCTATTTTGGATTTTATTTAAGACTTCATCTAATCCTATATGTAACTCATCCATTAATTTTGAATTAACTCTAATTTCAAATTCTCTTTTCAAAAATCCTGTTAATCGCACTCCCAAAACTGATCGAATATCTTCTAAATCCTCTTTTAAAAGATCGGACACTAAGTCTCTTTTTCTATTTTCATTAGAACCAATAACAGCTAATTCTATAGCCGGAAATTCTTCAGAATTTATTTCCATGTATTTTGGTTGTTGTCTTAAGTCAGGTGGTAAATCTGTCGCTCTATCAACAGCTTTTTGCACATCACTTAATACAGCATCTACATCTGGTACATTATCCATATCTACCTGGACCACGATTGTACTAAGACCTGATTGTGAAGTTGAAGTAACTTTTTTAAGCCCACTAATTTGTCTCACTTCATCCTCAATTGGCTTTGTTATTTTTGTCTCGATATCTTCAGCAGTAGCTCCGTCATATCGAGTTGTAATAGTTGCAGTAGCAAAATTTACAGCAGGATATGATTCACTTCTCATCCCGGTTATTCCCATTAAACCAAAAACAAGAGCTGCAAAAGTTACGATAATTGTAAATTTAGAGTTTCTAATAAAAAATTCGATTAAATTATTCATACGGTCCTATATATTTAAACTACATGGAGTATCAGAAAACACTTCCAGGTAATCAAAAATTGTATTTAATATCATTAGTTCTGTTTGCAAAACGGCTAAATCACTTGAAAGAGCATTATTTTGATCCGTGATAAATTCAGTATAATCAATTCTTGCTTGTTTATACTTTTTATTCATCTCATCGAGTCTAATATTCAATTGTTTATTATTTTCTTTTTGATCTTTTATTAGACCTATCAAAAGTTGAATTGTATTCCTAATCTGAATATGGGTACTTTCTAAATTAGCTGAAAGACTTTCTATAAGAGAAATATAGCGATCATTTATTAATTGATTTTTTATTTCTTCGGTCGATTTTTTCTGACCACCAAAAGGTATATTAACATAGACTCCTACATCATAACCTTTTCTATCGTTATCTCTAAAATCATCAATAGCAGCAGACAAGCTGCCCGTTTCTGTTTGAGATGAATTGATACCGGTATTTCTTAAATTTGCTTGTAGATAGACATCCATATTTGAATGTTTACTATTCACTTTTAATTCTTTTTGTTGAATATCTTTTAGTAAAGCCACCATTTCATCTACAGAAGTATACTTTTTAGGAGCTTCAGGAAAAGAGTTAATTACAGATGAACATTGTAAAACTTTATTAACAGTTGCATTCGTATCGTATTTTCCAAATTTAATTTCTTTTTCATTCAAAGCAGGTAAAAGGTTTTTTAACTGAAGCATAGTCATTTCGTAATTATATTTTAATTGATTTCTTTGAGCTGATCTCGCTACTAATTGAGAACTAAATAATGCGACAGTGGCCTTATCAGCAACTGAGTTTCTATACCTTTTTTTGATTTCTTTAACTTGAAGCTCAGCTAATTTATAAATTCTATCTGTAATTTGAATAGATTCGCTGATTGCAACTAACTGCCAGTATAATCTTCTGATTGTTAATTTAAACTTCTTTTTATCTAAATCATTTTTTAGTTGAGATTTTTTTTCACTTAAATCCCCTATATCCATAATACTTTTAGTTCTGCTTCCTAAAAAATCATTCCAAAGATCAATCTTTAAATCTAAATTTATTTTTGACGTTGAAGCATCTTCTAAGTTTAGGGATTGAGCACTCCTTTGGTCTCCAGAAATTGATAAGTCATAGCTCATTCCCACGCTTAAATTTTTCTTAATACCTACTCCAAAAGTTCTTGTAGGTGTGAAGACAGGAATAAACTGAATTAATGCATTTTCTCTAGTCGTGCCGGTCTTTGCAAAGGAATATAAATTAGGAGCAAGGTTATCTAAGGCCTGCGCCTTCATACTTTTTGCATTATAGAGCTCTAAATCAGCTTGTCTAAGCCCTGGTGAATTGGTTTTTTCAGCTAAAGTTAATAAGCTATTTTCTGTCAAAACAAATGGGGCCGCATAGATATTGATGCTCAAAAACAATAAAAGCCCTCTTATTACCAATTTATGATTCATTACTATTCCTTTCAAACGTTCGTTTGAATATTAGCACTTATACAATTGATAACCAAGTACTATTTCTTAGATATAAGTGTTTGAATTCATTGGCTGTTTGTAATATATTCCAAGTGAGTTAAATAATTCACATTCTAGACACTCTATGTTAAGAATAGTACCTAAGGAATATAATGAATATTACAACTGATATAGTAAAAGACGATAATGGACTAAATGACTTTCAAAAAGTCCCTGCCCTTGACGGTATTGGAATTCCAAAAGTTGGGATCAATAGATTTCGTATACCTTTAAATTATATGCATAGAGATGGTGGTATATTTAATCACGACACTGAGGCAAGCATGTTTATTAATATGCCTCCAGGTAAGACTGGAATTAATATGTCTCGTCTTTGTTCAATTTTACAGGATGAGGGTGGAAAAAATCCTGTAAATAAAAAGTTCTTTAAAACAATTGTTAATCGATTTAGATATGAACTCAGAGATTTCGATACAGAAGAACCATTTACTCACGCTAACCTGAAATTAGAATTTTTATATCCAGTAAAACAAAAATCATTAAAGAGCGATAACTGGGGATGGCAATATTACAAAACGATTATTGAAGCAAATGAAAATGATTTTTATATCACATTAGAGTACGAATACTCTTCAACTTGTCCTTGTTCTCTTTCAATGGCAAGACAGTATGAAGCTGAATATAAAAATGGTGAAACAACTGAAGGTAACGGAATTGCGACTGCTCACTCTCAAAGAAGTAGAGCTACGGCAAAAATCCGAGTTGATATTGAATCCGCTTTCTACGTAGAAGATCTTGTTGATATTTTAAGACTTTCAATACCTACTGAGACGCAAAGCTTAGTAAAAAGAATCGATGAACAAGCTTTTGCTATTTTAAATGGTGAAAACCCAATGTTTGTAGAACACGCTTCAAAAAGAGTAAGTAAAGTTTTTAATGGTGTATGCGAAGTTAAAGATTGGATCGTAAAATTCGAACACTTTGAGTCTCTACATTCTCATAATGCTGTTGCTGTCATTAGCAAAGGCTTAACTTATGGATTTAAAGCAGATCGAGATATTTAAAAATCCCAAATTAATCCCGTTCCAAATCCTGTAGCCTGTCTCGTAAGATCATAACCTTTAGTTCCAGGTGCTTTTGTATAATTAAAGAAACTAGTTAAAGAAAACTTTAAATTGTCTCTAAGAGCATAGTTTAAAGTACCACTGATTTGTGCTTCAGTTGCATCTTTAGGTTCACCACTTGGAGAAAAGAAATTTTCTTTACTCTTATAATCGTATTTATTTATATGCGTGTGTGCGAAGAAAGTAGTTTTTCTATTTTCATATAAAAAGTAATTTAATCCAATTCCAAATAAGCCAAATTCAGTAGCTGAGGCTCGCACTTTAGCAGGAAAGACAAATTCATCTACAGTCACATTAACTCTATCTTCATCACCAAAGTAAATATCAATTTCAGTTCTAACGGAAATTCTTCTTTTATAACCAAAAATTAAAGCGTTCATATTCTCTAAATTTTTATCTTGAATAAAGTCTCTTCCGCCGTCACTAACATTTTGAAGAGAAATATTAGTTTTTTTGTATTTTATATAAGTTGCATTTTTTTCACTCCAAACTTGATTAAGAGTAATAGTTGCTACTTCTGCATTTTCAGAATTAACTTTTAGTTTTGAATTCGAAGGCGTTTCTAAAATAAAGTCGGCACTCATTTTCTGTATACCTACAGTCATGAAATGATTCTGTGGTAAATACTTTTGAATATCCTTATAAGATATTTTTGCATATGTTTTCTGCTTTACTTGTCTTTTAACTGCGTCTTTATTTAACTCTGCGATTGTTTCTTTTATTGCCGATAGATCATTAGAAGCGATTAGAATTTCTTTTGAATCTTTTAGAACAAAACCCTTTTTGGCATCAAGTTCTACCCCTTTAGGAGGAATATAATCACCCGAACTTGAAATTGTTCCAGTCTTTTCCTTTTTATCTACATAGACATGATTTTTTTCATCTAATACAGCCTCATCTGTTGGGGGAACATAAATTCCAGTGTTGAAATCTATAAGGCCTCCTGCTTTATCAGCAAGCTTACCTGTTAATTTATCATCTACTCCATCAATACTTGGATCTTGGGTATCAAACTTTTTAGCGGCTTCAAGAATGTCTTCTTTTGATTTTTTTACCACTTCACTTGCGAGTTCATCATTTTTAGTTAAGGCAACTAATTGTTTAGGAGCAATTTTAACAGGTTCTGTTGGCTTAATGTGATCTTTAATCACTCCAGCAAATCTTCCATTTTTAACATGAACACTTTCAGTGGAAGCTAATTTTTTTTCCATTTTCTTTTCAATAGCTGCTTCTAGATCTTTTACATCTGCGTTTTCTTTAAAAGCTTCTACTACGGGATTCTTATCTACTTTCGCCATGGCCACATCACCTTCAATAGTGACTAATGATGTATTGGTATTTATAGGATTATAACTGGTTTTTAATTTTGTTCCTCTAATACCCATTACAGCCGTTCTAGTTTTGATTAACATTTTATTTGTAGATTGATCTTCGGTTTTTTTTACCTCTGCACGAATAACACCTTTTAGAAGTGAAATTACATTTTTTTCTTTTTTCTTAGAAACATCGATAATTATTTTTGAATTTGGTCCTAGAGAAACAACTGATTTATCTTTAAAAAGTAATTTAACAATACTTTTATCTGCCGTTAAAATTGAGGAGTTTTGTGGGAGTACATCACCTTCCTTAACTTGCGCAACTTCATGTTTACCAGGTTTTAAAACAGTAACCTTACCACGAACCATTTTTACAGTCGCATTTGTGCTGGCAAATGAATTCATTGAAGCAAGAATTAACAGAGCAGTGAATAATTTCATTTATTATTTCCTTTATCAGTAATTAAAGACACATTGTTTAATTTATTCTTTTGAAGAATATCTAGAACTTTTACCAGTCTATTATATACAACTGTTCCATCAACTCTTAGATTAATAAGAGAAGACTTATCTTGATTTTTTAAACTTATTTCGAGTTCATCAATTAAAATCTTTTTTCCATTGATTGCAATTTGATCTCTCGATAATTCAATCGTTAAGTTTTTAGATTCTTTATCTTCTTTGGCTGCCCCTTTTTCAGTTTTAGGCAAGCTTAGTAAAAGAGCTAATTCTTCTTTTTTAAAAACACTTGAGACTAAAAAGAAAATAAGAAGTAAAAAAACTACATCTATGAGGGGTGTAAGATCAGGGGTAAGCTGTTCTCTTCTTTTTCTAGCCACCCTATTCTCCTGCTATAATTTCTGAAATAACGCTTTTAGAAAGTATGGCTTCTATCTTATCAATTGTTCCCATAAGATAGTTATAACCAACCACATGTGGTATCGCTACAACTAGCCCACCAACTGTAGTAATAAGCGCCATTGCAATTCCACCTGCAAATAGTGAAGGATCTGATAATCCTTTTTCTGCGATAACTGTAAAGGCAGAGAGAATACCAATAACAGTTCCAAGTAAACCCAATAGAGGTGATATTGAAGCTATGGTTTTAATTGTATTTAAACCATATTCTAGGGATTGAACTTCTGAAGTAACTTGATCTTTTAAAATATCTACATTTGAATTTTTAGAAAGCCCGAGAGATTTAAAACTACTTATTACTACTTTAGTTTTTTCAGCTATTTCTTTTTTATAATTTAAGATAACGATACCGCGCCAGATAATCATGCTTATTCCGATTATATTAAGAATAATAAGGAGATACATTATCGCTCCACCCTGATGTACATAATCAAATAATCTCATTCACTTTCCTTAGTTAATTTAGTTAAGAAATATACAGAATTTTAGCATTACAGTAGTATCTAGGCTAACATTTATGTTTTACCTATTCATAAAAACAACTTACTTGATTTAAATACTATTGATACGATGCCTAAAATAATTAATGACTATACTTCTTTTTCTTTAAATGATGCTTAATGGCCATATAAAGAACAATTAGGGCGACGACAGAAAAGATAATAACTTTAAATGTTTTAAAATTATGTAAAATTTCTTTTCCATATTTGGCCACAAAATAGATTTGTGTCGGAACTGAAAGTAAAGCTGCCGTACCATCAATAAGTAAAAATTTAGAAACAGGAACTTTCATAAAACCACAACTCATATGTCCCGGAAAACGAATGCCTGGCATAAATCTAAATAGTCCACAAGAGTAAGCTCCGTATTTATCATAAAATTTCTTAACACTTGCATATCTTTGTTCAGTGAATATTTTCTTAAAGAGCCTAGTTGCCCTGATCCTGTCTTCCCAGAATCTTCCCAGTGAATAAATAAGAAAATCACTTCCCAGAACGGCTACGAATGCGACTACTGCTAGTGTGTAAACATTGATGGGTGAGCCACCACCAGCTGGGGGAGGAAAGTCTGTTGGGTTCATCCCCATGTATGCAACAAATCCGGCTGTAACCAATGTAAACTCTTCAGGAATAGGTAGACCAAAACTTGAAAGAGTCATAATCAAAATTATAGCCGTATAAACAATAGGTGCATTATAGGCGTATTGAGTAAAAAATTCAGTTATTGCTACTTCATTAAACACAGTGTTTCCTCATTCAACGAGTATATACTAGTTGAGAATTAATTTAAAAGATTAATAATGACGCTGTGTTTTAAATAAAAGATTTTTTATAAACTAATGAACGATATAAAAAACTCAAAGCCAAGCCTGGTAAAATGATAAGTTCTATTGCGCGGTTAGCACATTTATAATCTATTTTATCAATTATTTGAGATTTCCCATTAATAGCTTTTACAATATGTTGATGCTCCCAAGCAACAAGCGGCTTAGGCAAACTTATTCCTTGATCAATAAAAATCCACTCTTCTTCTGAATCTTGATCATAGGTGATTTCGCTGACCCAACTCCCTTTCATAAAGGGAGAAAGAAGTTGAATCGAAACTTTGTCACCTTTTTTACATCCTCCAAATTCTAATAATTTAAACTTCATAAAAGGAGGTGTAAGTTTTAAAAAAAGATCTTCTGTGAAAAGATTCTTAACTTGATCTTTGTTTTTATTTACATTGGTTTGAAATTGAATTTGCATAACTATTCTTCTGGAGGAGTAAACTGAATGCTTTCGCCAGACTTAGCCCCACCTTTGGCTTGAACTTGTTTTTTCAAAATTTCAATTTCAGATCTAATTTCAGCTAATTGATTAATAATTTCTGCTATTGCTTCAGATTGATCATTAATTCGCTGCCTCTTATTTTTTCCTGAATTGGGATTACTATCAAATTCAATTTTATCATCAGAGAAAGCAATTTTTGTTGCTAAAACTAAACATAGAAAAATAATAATTTTTGTCATATAAAGTCCTCTTCAGATATAATATAACTTCTAGTTTACAACTGCAACTTTTTGAATGGAAATCAGATGAACAAACAACTTCGAGAAGACCTAAAAAAATTCCACCATGAAATTGATTTCAATGGGCTGGTTCCCTACTTCGCTCAAGGTATCTTGCGATTAGTTGAGGAAATTGATATCTTTGATGCTGGAGTTGCCATAGCAGAAGATCAGGTCCAAACAATAAAAAATTGGTTGGATAATAATCAAATCAGAGAACTCACTCCTGATGAAGTTGAATCGTGGAGTAAAAATAAAGAGCTTAAATTTGAATTTATAATTGTCCAACCATTCGTCATTTGTAAAAAACTAGACTGATTTTATTATGCTATAATTTATTTATGGAAAAAGATTATTTAAAAATCTGTGTATACAACCTAGAGAACTTTTATATTTTTATATCAAAGTATAAAGAAAATAAGCCTCTGGAGGATTTTTCTGAAATAGATTGGCAGTTACTTAGCTCAAGTGTTTTTACCAATAAACCCTTAAAATCCGTCATTCATATAGCCGAAATTATCGAAAGAGAGGATATTGATATCCTACTAATGACTGAAGTGGGTGGGATTGAATCCCTTGAGAATTTTAATAAATACTTTTTAAAAGATAAATATACACCCTACCTGATTGAAGGTAACTCTGATCGTGGAATTGATTTAGGATATTTAGTAAAATCATCGCTTAAATATGATTTTGAAATTTCTTCTCATAAGAATGAACCCTTAAACTTTCTCTATCCTCATGAGAAAAAAGATAGATACAATAATAGAAAAACGCATTTTTTTTCACGAGATGTTCTAGAATTACAAATGAAAGAAGGTGATCAGTTAAAAATGATCTTTCTTTTAGTTCACTTAAAATCAAAGCTAGATAATAAAAAAATTGATCCCGATGGCTTTTTAAGAAGAAAAGCAGAGACTAATACATTAATTAAAATTTATTCGGCCATGCAATCCAAATATCCCGATATTCCTATTTTTATGGGGGGAGACTTTAATGGAGGTGCTAGCAGGAAAGAAACAAGTGCTGAATTCAAGATTATCTATGAAAAATCACAATTGGATGATGTTTTAGAACTATGTGCGGTCGAACCAAGATATAGTCATATATATATCGATCAAAATAAACAGGTCTTTTTTAATCAAATTGACTTTCTCTTTCTTCATCAAAAATTTAAACCAAATCTCCTAAAAGCTGATATTTATCGCTATGATGTTGAAATTGCACCCGGTCTAGACGCAGATAAGCTCTCGGAATTCAAAAAAGACTTCCCAAGCGACCACTTTCCTTTGTTGTGTAAGTATAAAATATAATAATGCGCCGCAAACCCTTTAAGATCTTGGAAAATTTGAGATTCTCTGTTATATATATACTCCTTAGCGCTATTAAATTTTTAAGGAGACCAAATGGCCAAGAAAAGTGAACAAAGTAATATTTTTGTAAGCATCGGCGAAACAATGCCAGCTGAAAAAGCAATCAGAAAGTTTAAAAGACTTTGCGATGCTCTCGGAATTCAAAAAAGACTTCCCAAGCGACCACTTTCCTTTGTTGTGTAAGTATAAAATATAATAATGCGCCGCAAACCCTTTAAGATCTTGGAAAATTTGAGATTCTCTGTTATATATATACTCCTTAGCGCTATTAAATTTTTAAGGAGACCAAATGGCCAAGAAAAGTGAACAAAGTAATATTTTTGTAAGCATCGGCGAAACAATGCCAGCTGAAAAAGCAATCAGAAAGTTTAAAAGACTTTGCGATGCTTATGGAATTGTAAAAGAATATAGAAAAAGAAATGAATACACAAAGCCATGTGTTGCTAAGAAAGAAAAACTTGAGAATGCAGAAAAAAGAAGAAAGAAAAATAATGTAAAAGGCGTAAGATTTTCTAAAAAAATCTAATCATATATAAGGCCCTCTTTAAGAGGGCCTTTTTTTTAACTATTTTAATTCAACTTTCTTTCTTGATAAATCATATAACATTCTATTTATTTTCTTTTCTTTACTGCGAGAAGGTTTAAAAGATCGATAATCAATTTGTGCTGATGATTCAACAGACAATGTGGATCTCATTGAGACTAAAGCTTTTGAATTCTTATTAGGTATTTGATTCATTATAGAATGAACATCTATAAATAATCCAAAACCATTTAATCCTGCTTGAGAAGAGGTGTACATTCCTGCACTTCCAATAACTCCGCTTATATTAAAAACTGGAAATAGAGACGTAGCCCCTACTTTAGCCCCAATAGCATCGAAAACAGAAATAGGAATTGCCACACCAATTGCTTGAGCACCATCAACAATACTCAGATAAATTTTAATCTTTCCATTTGGCCCAACTCCAATTACCACAGCATCATTACTAGCGATAAGAGGAAGTACATTTCCATTTGGCAATGTTGAGTTACTAGAACCAAGACCCGTAATCTCAGAAAGATTAATATCTAAACCGAGTTGATTTTTTCCTCCTGCAATTGGTGACATGGATAACTCACCAATCTGTCCATTACCTTTTGGATGAAAAATTGGAAATGTAACAGAAGGTAAAGTCATGCCAGCAAAATTTAGCGTGGCATCGAAACCTAAATAGAGATCTTGATCAACTGTCGATGTATTTACTTTAATATTATCGACAATTTTTCCTCCGCCTCCACAAGATACAAAAATAAATAAAACTGAAAAGATTGAAAATGACTTTAATAAATTTAATGATTTCATAAGAAACTCCCGTGTCATTTAGACTAGGAAGCTCTCAGACAATGCTCTCCAACAACGTTCAACATCTACTTACGTACGACCACATTTCTAAGAAATTTACATAACTACTATTAATTTTTTAAATTCCTCCATAACATCCTTAGCGCTGCATAGGATTATAAGCAGCTCCCTACTTTTTTTTCTTAACTTAGGTTCATTATTAAGTTATAAAAATGCTTATAATCAATGTTTTTGATAGGTTGGAATAAAAATAAATGAACAAAAAAATAAAATTCTACTTTGATTTTCTCTCTCCCTATAGCTACTTTGGTTGGCAGTCACACAAGAATCAACCACTTAGTGAATATGAATTTGAGTATATTCCCGTTGCTATGGGACAGCTTTTCAATCATTTTGAAATAAAAGGACCAGCACTTGTAAAACCAAAGAGAGAATACCTTCTTAAGTTTTGCTTTCGATATGCAAAAAAATCTAATATTTATTTTGCTCCACCTAAAGAACATCCGTTTAACCCCCTCTATGCATTAAGGCTAGCAACCAAAGAATGTGCTGGTGAGAATCAGAGAAAAATTATCGATCTACTTTTTTCTTGGGCATGGTCAAGTAAGCAAATCAATTTATCTAATCCTGATGAAATTGAAGCCGCTTTAAATCAAGCTGGCCTAAATGGAAGTAAATTACTTGAGAAGGCTAGCTCGCGTGAGGTTAAGCAAGCTTTAAAAAATAATGTCGCTGCTGCGATTGAAAATGAAGTCTTTGGTGTCCCAACTTTTATAACTGAAAATGAACTTTTCTGGGGAAATGACTCAATTCCTGATTTACTTAATTTTCTAGAAGGCAAAGATTTATTAGATCGTGAAAAATTTAATCAAGCTATAAATAGCAATCCATTACTCTAGAGTCATCCTCATTTCTAATCCGGGAATTTCAGTACCACGAATACTACATGAATCTTCTCTAATAATTTTAAAACCAATTGCTTGATAAAATCCACAAGATGTCTTTGTTGAATGAAGGGCCATCTCTTTTATATTGTTTTCTTTAGCGACTTCAAAAGCTTTTGAAAATATTTTTCGTCCAAAGCCTTTACCTTTAACCTCTGGAGAGAAGTATAATCCAAAAATAACTATTTTATCTTCTTTAATTCCAAAATGTAAAAATCCTTCTACCTTATTAGCTACTTCCAAAACAAAATGATAATCACCATTTGTTGTAACATTTTCATAATGCTCTTTTTTATACTGAAAATTTGACCATGCATTTACTTGTTCTTCTGTGTAATCGGGAGAACAAATTTCTTTTATTGATCTTTGATGGGCCAACCAAATATTTTCACCATCACTAACCTGAGTTTTTCTAATTTGATAATTCATTATAAACAACTCTACCTTCAAAAATTGTCATTTTAGGAATTCCATAAACTTTCCAATCATAAAAAGGTGAATTTTTTGATTTTGAGTGGAAAAAACTTTCAGTTACAGTTTCACTTGCCTCTAGATCTATTAGAGTTAGATCTGCTGATTCACCAATATTGAGGGTTCCATAAGGAATTTTAAATAATTTTGCAGGTCCTTCTGTCATCATATAAACCAGTTTTTCTAAACTCATTTTTCCCGTCTTTACAAAATTTGTATAAACAAGTGGAAAACTAGTGGCAAGGCCTATAATTCCAAAAGGAGCTTTAGTTATATGATTTGCTTTTTCTTCTTTTGAATGAGGAGCGTGATCAGTTGCAATAACATCAATCGTTCCATCAAGGAGTGCTTCTTGGCAAGCAGCTCTATCCATACTTGATCTTAGAGGTGGATTCATTTTAAAATTAGGATCTAAATCCCCTGCACTTCGCTCTTTAATATCTTCATCACATAAAAGTAAATGATGAGGACTTACTTCGACAGTTACTTTTAAACCTTTTTTCTTAGCTTCTTTCACATGTTCAATAGAAGCCTTAGTCGACACATGGAGAACATGAAAATGACATCCCGTTTTTTCAGAATACTCACAACCACGCTTAACGTGAGCGGCTTCACTTTCTGCTTTAATACCTGGGATATTATATTTTTTTGAAATCTCTCCAGCATGAATTGATCCACCTGCTGAAAGTTCTTCATCTTCTGAGTGATCAAGTAGTAATGAATCAACTTTTGCAATTTCACTCATAGCCTTAAGCATGAATTCATCACTTTGAACTCCCTTACCATCATCAGTAAAGGCAATTGCTCCAGATTCTTTTAGGGCAGAATAATTTGGATACTCTTTTCCCTTAAGACCCATCGATACTGCGGCGGTAGGAAGAATTCTACAAATTCCAACCTTCTTTGATTTTTCATATATATATTCTAGTACTTTTGGATCATCACTAGTAGGAGCTGTATTAGGCATACAGATAACAGTGGTAAATCCACCCTTAGCTGCTGCCTTAGATCCACTTTCGATATCTTCTTTATATTCTTGACCTGGTTCTCTAAAATGAACTTGTGGATCAATTAATCCCGGAGCTAGAAATAATCCATTAGCCTCTATAATCTTATCAGCGGCATCAGAGATATTGGATCCAATTTTTTGGATCTTTCCATCACTAATTAATAAATCTGTTATTACTAATTCTTGGCTATTTCCTAGAAATTTTCCGAGCGTTTTGGCATTTTTTATAAGAGTTCGCATACAATGCTCCTGATCAATTGTAATTAATTTACCATTATTAAGAGCATTTGTATATGACTTGAAATTTGCTAAAGACTGATATTACTTATTGAAATTAGGCGGCAACTTTTCTTTCTATCCCCAGGAGTTTAAAAACTTTATCCGTTAATGAAACTGATGAAAAAGGCTTAATTATAAAGTTTTTAACATTTTGCTTTATAGCAAGATTTACGCCCATACTATCGAGATGACCACTTGATATAAGTATTTTTTGCTCTCCCATTTTTTTATGTAGATTCATTAATTCTATTAATTCATGTCCTGTCTTTTTTGGCATATTTATATCTAATATAATAAGATCAAAAGATTGATTTTGAAGCTTGCCCCATGCTTCTTGGCCATCACTAGCAAAAATAATGAATTTGAAAAGACCGGTCTCAAGTAACATATCCTCAATAAGGTCTCTTACCAGTGCTTCGTCATCAACAACTAGGACACTGTATTTTGCATCAATTTGGTTCATATATTGATTATAGAGGTTAAAGAGCGTTTGCCCTAAACTCATGAGAAACTCTCCGATTTGGGTCAAATATGGCATAAATTATTGATTTTAATTAGTACAAATGAACCAAAGAGGCGATAACTTGAGGCAGATTATAAGAAATACGAGTCTTATTCCTCTACCTTTTTGAATTTCTTTTGAATGATTTTATAAAGATTATCGATGATTTTCCAAGAATGTATCCCTCGCGTACTTTCATCACTTAGGTTTAAGCCCACATTAAATCGGCCAAATCCATCTGCATGATAATCTAGAACTGAAAGTGAATTGCCTTTTAAAATATCAATGGGAACTATAAGTGGTGCTAATTTTTCAGTCTGCTTAACTAAAATCTTCTTAAATTGCTTTAATGAAAAATTCCTCCCTCTCTTTACCCTCGTAAGTGAATTTTCAATTCCCTCAATATCTGCGAGAAGAACATTATCATCTAAAATGGGAGAGAATGTTATTTTAAAACAAGGGATTTCATCTTCATTTCTAAAAACTGTTACATTTGGCTTTACTATAATAGGAATTCGTAATGATTTTACTCCAGTAAGCACTTTCAAACCTAGCTTGAAAAATCCTTTGGGCTTAACAATTAAATCAACAATAAGT
>CAYGTU010000053.1:0-16793 GCA_964352945.1 uncultured Bacteriovoracaceae bacterium | reverse complement strand
ACCCATAATGCATAAAAACTTTGCCATCATCTTGAACATATTCTTCATGTCTAGCAATCTTCATTACAAGGGGAATGAAACTTTTCTTAGTGAAATATACTCTTAGGGTAAGAGTTTCCATTGAAGTTAAACTTTTATGTGTGTTTGGATTCCAACTAGTTTGAACCATACATCCAGTTTCTGAAACGTTTACAAGTTTCACAGGAAAATTAGTTCCGTTGTCATCAATCTCAGCAAAACATCCCAAGAAATCATCGAATAAAAATCTTTCAAATTGTCTTTTTTTCTTCTCAATGGCGTCTTGTCTTTTACTTTGAAAATCTACAACATTATTACTAGTATCACTCATGTAATTCTCCTACTTTAGTACACTCTTTACTTATCGGAGCAATAAATGGAGACTTTAACCTATAGACAACAAGGGCAGATACTGCTAACGTACTGAAATTAAAGGATTTTACATGCAAAAAGAGACATTCTTAAAGCGCGCTGAGGGCCATTTAAAAGATCTGGATATAAGTATAAGTGCTAGAGCAAACGCCATTGCTGAACTTAGTAACCGAATTGAAAACAATTCTGCCATACTTAAAGAATCTCCTATTAAATATACCAATCGTCTTTTGCTTGAAATGAATATTGAAATTCCACGAAAAAAAGTTTCGGGATTTTCACTTTTACTTAAATTCGTTTTTGCCAGCTTTATTCTCTTTTTTGTTTTACTTGGAATTGCTTACTATAAATTTAGTCCCCTTTTAAAAATTACTGATGATAGAGTTGTTATTCTCGGTGGACTTATTGATATCGATGCACAAACAGGCTCTTTTAAAGTTGATAGTCATTACTCATCAAATTTAGGAGATCAACAAGTCTTTAAAGGTTCTTCAAATACAATAAATAAAATTGCCATTAATGCACAAAATGCTCAGCTACATATTTCCTGTTCAGCTAATGGAACCTTTGCCTGGAATTGCAAAAGCTCCAATGAAGTGACCTCAAATTTTGTAAATGAGGAAAATGGAATATTAAATTTTAATATGAAAGATCTCAAAGCAATTGAATGCCAAATAAGTATTCCACTTAAAAAAGAGATTGAGTTAGATGCTAAGAATATCAACGTAGCATTAGATAAGGTTTGCTCAAATATTGATATAGATGCTGATAATGGAACTGTTATTATGCTAGAAAATCCTGAAGTAAATTATTCTTATGATTTAAAAGTTTCTAAAGGATTTATTGAAAATTTTAATAATGCTAAAGTTTTTGATTATAAGATTAAGGTTGATATCGACAATGGTTCTATTATAAAAAAGATATAAAAAAAGGGCCCGTTTGCTGCGGACCCTTCTCTGAAAAATGCCTAAGCATTAATCCCCTTTCATTCACTAAGATCTTATTAACTCACCTAAACTTTTAAGTTCGGAAAATGAAGCTAATAAATTCTGAATTTCGATATCATTAATACTTTTATATTTTTCTACTGGTACTTCATTTTTAAAATCCTCTCCCTCCATAATTCCTAAATTCATCATAATATCAATTGCTAAGCTTTTTCGCATGCCACTCAAGTCCTCTATTAACATTTCTCCCTCCAGAATATTAATTTATCTATATCTATATGATGATTGAATTTCTCTAGTTCTAGTAATTACTTTTGTAATTGTGGCATCACCGTCAATTGATAAAGTTACTGTACGTGCGTCTTGTCCAATTACCATATCTTCAAGTACCCCTACAGGTATATCAAGACTTTGACTTCTTCCAGAGTAAACAATAATTTCTCTTGCAGCTGCTCTACCATTAACTAAAAGTTGAATCGCTGTTGAACGATGCGAAGTTTTATCAAGCATGATTCTTAAACCAACCAATTGCGTACCTGTTAACCTATCATCACTTAATCTTTGCAGCGGAATATTTGCTCGACTATAAATTGGTTCGTGAACATTCTTAATAGATATTTGCGGTCTAGAAACTCCTCCCACTGATGATGAGCTCGATTGCATTACAGCTGTCACTCTTCCAATATACACGGCTCCAGAAACTTCAATTGTAATAATTGGCGAGTATCTAGCTTGTGAAATAGACTGTGGAATAATTATTGTATGAGTCGTCAGATAGTTATTATTTAACACTATAGAATCAACTAATCTTTGATCCGCTAGTACTGCAACTTGTGAACGATTATAGCTTCGATAATTTAATTCTTCCGCTTCAATCTTCAGAGCAACTAACTCCATTCCTCTTTGATTATCTAGATTAAGTTGTCTTGAAACATTAATTTGTTGCCTGTCTCTTAGTGTTTCATCAATCCTAATTACCTGCTGCGTTTCTTGTGTCTGCCAAGAGCTTGAATTTGATCGAGGATCATATCCATTTGAACCGCGACCTCTTTGCGCGAAACTGTTTGCTGTCGTTAATAATGCTAAAATAAATAGTAGGCTGAAATTCCGAAGAACTTTTTTTTGATTCATTACCCTCTCTCCAAGTTAATGCTTTCTCTCATTGGCCCCACTCACTTAGGGCCTCTTCTCAATAGAGCAAGGTTTAGGCCAAAACTTCTTACCCTTACATATGCGTCAAGTATTTAATTGTTCGAAATACTCTGTCATTTGCTGGAGTCAAAAATATTTTCCTGGTTCATTTTGGCTCCACCCTAAACTTATTGACTCACTGAACGAAGAGATATTATACTTATAATATAAGTCAAAGGAGGACATATGAGTAAACTTATGGATCTTTGGAATGCCCATGGAAATAAAGCGGGATTAAAAGTTCGCTATCAAGATTGGTCTAAGGTTAAATTCTTTGAGATTAAAAAATTAGATGAAACGGGAAAGTTTCTTATTGGTGTCCTAGATACAGGTGAAACAGCAAGATATCCAATTGGTAATCTTCACTTTGAAATCTATCACGAAGGTGCTGAGTATATTGCTCAAGCAGTTTAATAAATTCTTTTAAAAAAATATGAGTCTACACTTTAAGGCAATTTCTTCCAGAGCCTAAAAGCGTTCAAAAGCCCTTTCAG
Source organism: uncultured Bacteriovoracaceae bacterium (assembly GCA_964352945.1). Classification (GTDB taxonomy): domain Bacteria; phylum Bdellovibrionota; class Bacteriovoracia; order Bacteriovoracales; family Bacteriovoracaceae; genus CAYGTU01. The sequence continues at coordinate 13,771 of CAYGTU010000053.1, read as the reverse complement.
AGGGCTTTTGAAGCATTTTTGCAATAAGTTAAATTTAATTTCAAATACGAGTAATAACTTCTTCGAAATACATCTAAAATACTATTACCTGGAGGGGTTATGGATTTGGTTTATAGTAACAAAAGTAAAGAATTCACTATTGAAGAGGGTTGTCCTTGGTACAAGGCCCAGCAATCATATGGCCCAGCTAATGTAAATTGGTGTGAACCTACTCAATGTTCAATTATCAATGAACCGGCAAACACGTATTCAAATCTGTCTTATATGTTATTTGCATTTTTAATGCTTAAAAAACTAACAGAAAAATCTGCCACTTATTTGAAAGATTTTGGCTGGGGAATATTTTTTGTAGGAGCTTGTTCATTTGTATATCATGCAACCAATAATTTTATGACTCAATTCCTAGATTTTGTGGGAATGTTTATTTTAAGTTCTCTTGTTATTTCTCTAAATATTCAGCGATTAAAAAATAAAAGAGTTACCCATTATAGAGAAGGCTTTTGGATGTTCATGTTTATTAACACATGTCTCTTCTGGTTTTTCTATCTTGAAGATATAGCTATTCAAAAAATGTTTATGTTAAATATTGTGGCCATGATCATTTTAGAAATTACGAGCTTAATTAAAGAAAAATTTATTTCACAGTCATTAAATCTTTTACTTGGTGTAGTCTTCATCGTTATCGCGCAAGTCTTTTCTATTTTAGATCTAAAGAGAATTTGGTGTGAACCTGCTAATATGTTTTTACACGGTCATGCTTTATGGCACGTATTTGGTGGAGTAAGTATGTTCTTTTTATTTTTACACTTTAGAAAAGTTATTAAAAATTATACAGGACAAGAATAAAAAAAAGGCCCTCATAGGGCCTTTTTTTTATTCTCTCAAGTAGATTATCTTAGAATCTATATTTTCTCATACAAGCAACAACTGCATATCCACCTGTATATAACGTTTTGCCAACTACAAAACCTTTAGCTAAACCAAAAGTTTCAGATCTAGTTGTTCTACAGTAATCAACAGCATCTTCATATGTTGCTGCTCTAACTGGAGTTACTACAAAACTAGACATATTAAAGTAGCCATATTCAGAAGCTTGTCTTTTACAAACTCCATAATACCTATCACCTACTTTTAAAATTTCTCCTACTTGTGTTCCACCTTTGTATCCAAAAGTATTACTGTAACCAGCACATAATTCTTGAATATCAAGAATTGAATTTCCAGCAGCCGGAGTAAACACATCTCCTGCAAAACTTACTAATGATAATAATGTTAAACTTAAAATTAAGATTTTTTTCATGTGATCCCCCGATAATATTTATAACGAACTGACTACCCCTGCTTTAATCCTAAAACAATGCTAAAGAGAAATAATGAAAATTTTATAGGGAATTAAAGAATATAATTATGAAACTTATCAAGGTTTATGATTCGAGTATCTCCCTCAATAGAGATAATATCTTCAAATTTCTTTGCAAAGACTATTTCAGAGCATTTATAACTATGGTTAATATGAGCGGATTGGGCCATGACAGAATCTAGCCCAGTAAATGTGATAATAAGATCCATTTCTCTGTCCCTTATTTCTTTTACACTTAAACCATAAAACGGACTGTCTTCTGTAATTTGATGCATAACTAGCCATGTAATTGAAAATAAGGGAGATGTATTTGAAACTAATTTTAAATCATGAAATCTTCTAATTTTAAATCCTTCTTTAGTAGTATAGGGACTAAGAACAGACATACTTAAAGAGGCATTTAAAATATTTGTCTCTCTGCCATTAGCAATTCTAAACATTAATGTTGGAATACCGTCATAAGGTACTATTAATGCATTCTTTGAAAATAAAATATTATGGGTGGCTTTAGAGAATTTAGAGAAAATTAACCCGGTAGTAAGAGCAACATAGAGTAAACCAGAAAGTGAATCAAAGATCACAATAATATTGGCAGCATTTGTTTTAGGTAATAAGTAACCATAACCAAGAGTTGAACTTGTTTGAAAGCTAAACATATAAGCATCCCAAAATGAATCAGGATTAGCATTTATTATAGAGTCACCTAAAAAATAATATAATGATGCAAAGAAAGCATTTAAAGCTAAATAGAAAAAAGAAGCTGTTAATAAAAATTTAAACCAACTTACGTTTAGGGCCCAATAATAAATATCTTTATGGACCCTAATTTTTTGACCATTTCTAATTATCTTTAATTTCATGCAAGCGGCACTTCAATTAAAATAATTTCAGAGTCTTCATTTGCTTTGATCTTAAAATCATTAAAGGATTTCATCGCTATTGCATCTCTTGAGTTTAATTTCTCATCATTGATAGTTATACTACCTGATATTACAAAAAGATAAGCACCATTTCCACTTTTATTTAACTCATAGCTTAATTCTTTGTTTTTATCTAAATCGGCCAAACTATAATAAGCATCTTGATTAATCCAAAGAGAATCTCTCATTCCATCTGGACTCACGACCAACTGAAATGTATTTTTCCTACCTTGTTTTGAGAAGTTCTTTTGATCATATCTGGGCTTTAAATTTTTCTCTCTTGGATAAATCCAAGTTTGCAGTACATTTGTAGAGAACTCTTTATGATGATTAAATTCTGAATGTACCACCCCTGTTCCAGCAGACATTACTTGAATCTCACCATGATGGATTACACCCTTTCCACCAGTGCTATCTTCGTGAGACAACTCACCTGTTAAGGGAATAGTGATAATTTCCATATCACGATGCGGATGTTTTCCAAAACCAGTTTCAGCTTCAATTATATCGTCATTAAAGACTCTTAAAAGACCAAAACCCATTCTTTCTGGATTATAGTACTCAGCAAAAGAAAAACTATGATTAACTTTTAGCCAACCATGGTCTGCTGATCCTCTTGTTTCTTTTCTGTGTATTTCATATTCCATATTTACTACCTCAATAAAAAAAAGGGGCGAATTTTTCGCCCCTGAGTTATTAACCTTTAACAAAAAGGGATTTATAATTGTCTCTATTAAACCAAGCTACTCCTAAATTCATCGCTAAAAATGCAAGAGCGATTACTAAGCCACCTTGGTCCAAAAATAAATGATAAGCTAAAATATTTAACGTTACAGGAAATAATATTACCGCTCCAAGAGTTGATCTATTTGCAAGTAATAATGCTCCACCAAGAATCTCTGTAATTTTAATAAATGGAAACATATAGCCAGCTGTAAATAATGCTCCTAAAAATGCTCCACCCTCAGGTGTTGGTGCTGGTTGTGGAAGAAATTGGAAAAATCCATTTAATCCGAATACAACATAAAGAGCTCCTAATAAGAGTCTTAAAGATAATTTTGTTTTGCTGCTTGTTTGTTCTACCGCTAATGCTTGAGTTGTCATATATACCTCCTAAGGTTTTTAATATTCTTGATATACTTTACGGTAAGTAATGATCTAAAAAAAGTATATATTTTATATCAAAATGATCGTATAATTAGATCATGATAGCTTTAGAGCATTTACAAGTAATTGAAATTATTAATGAGTCTGGAAGCTTTCGCAAGGCTGCTGAGAAACTTCATAAAGCACAGTCGGCCATAAGTTATTCCGTCAAACTAGTTGAAGATCATTATGAGATAAATATTTTCGATCGAAGCAATTATCGCCCCCAACTCACAAAAGAAGGAAAGTTGCTTTTGGATAAGATGAGATCTCTTTTGAATGAAGCAAATGAATTTGATAATTTTGCCAGAGAACTAAAAGGTGATGTGGAGCTTGAGTTAAAGATTGGTGTTACAGCTTTATATCCACTAGATAAAATAACTAGTTTATTTAGAGAACTCAAATCAGAATTTCCCAAAACAAACATACATTTAAATATTGAAGTGCTTAGTGGGGAGAGAATGCTCCTTGATGGGCAAATCGACTTAGCCTTGATTGAAAATATTAATCAAATAGATAAAATTGACTATCAAATTGTTGAATCAATTCAGATGCCCTTGCTTATTTCTAAAAAACATCCTCTCGCAAGATTAAAAAAATATGATGAAAAAGAATTTTTGAAATATCCTCAGATAATCTTAAAAAGCACTCTTCAAAATTCAAAAGATATGGGAGTTTTATCAAATTCTCTTAAATGGTATGTAACTGACATGCAAACTAAAAAGACACTTATTACTGAGGGTCTTGGCTGGGGAAGACTTCCTTACCACTACGCTAAAAAAGAAATCCTAACAAAAAGTTTAATAGAGATAGAAAGTAATCAGAAATTTAAAGCTGAGGTGAATGTCGCTAAACTTAAAAATAAAGCAATGGGACCTGTGGCAAAAAGATTTTGGAATTATTTTTGCTAGTTCTTATTTTTTGATTGTTTTAAAAAAATATAAACATCATTTGGTGCAACTTCATCTCCACCAAAATAAGGGTAAAGTTTATATCCGATTGCATTTTTCTTTGAGCAACCTCTTTCTAATTCGATTCCACCAATAGGACCGACTTTAAATATATACTTGTCACCTAGAACTGAAATGCTCATTTTAACTATTTCATTCAAAGGGACTGAAGTAATTTTTTTAATTTGTCTTTTTTTCTTAGAATAAGCATAAGCAATAATTTGCAATTCATCTTCATACCATCTCCACCCAATACGAGCAGAATTTGTCTGATGGTGAGAAAAGCAATCTGAAAAACCAAACAGTTTATTTGTATCAGCTTGATTTGAATTTCCTAAATCATATATGGCGCTATTATCAAATCGAACTTCAGCATTGTAAGTCTTGCCTACGAATAAACCAAAATTATTACCCTTAGCACTGTGATTACCTTTTTGAATTAAATAGATATCATTCTTGCCCGCTTGAGAATAAAAAGAAATTAAAAGTGAAATAATAAGTAGTAAGTTTTTCATGAGCAGATTATGCATACAAATACATTGTTTATCAATGGTTTGTCGCTGGGCGCATTTAATATTAACAGATTATTAATATGGCACAGCCGGCAGGATTCGAACCTGCGACCTACCGCTTAGAAGGCGGTTGCTCTATCCAGCTGAGCTACGGCTGCATTTTTAATTAATTGAAAGACAATAATTTCATGATTCCACAAATTTATAAATGTCGATCAATTTCGTTAGGTGCCTAATTTAATGGGTAAGTGACCCGTTGTCAATATATTGATTTCACATGTTATAAATTCTATAACATAATGAAAAAAGGAGTACATGAAAGCTAGAATCCTTAAATCCGCTAAAAGAATCTTTGATTGCCTGTTATTAGATACAGGAGAAAAGATCGTTGCCACGGCCCTAGGTAAGTTATTAAAAGATGATGCTATTGTGGTCGGTGACTATGTAGAGATTCAAAAAGTAAAAGACCAATTTGAGATTCAAGAAGTTCATGAGCGATCAAATGATATTTATCGAATGATCGTAAGAGAAAATAAAAAGAAAATAATTGCTGCCAACATAGATCTCTTGGTAATTGTAACAAGTGTCTCGAAGCCTGAATTCAAAAGAGGACTGGTTGACAGATATCTTGCCCGAGCTTTCCAATGGAGAACTCCGGCTATCGTAATTTTTAATAAAATGGATGAATTCACGGATCAATTAGACCCTCGCTTTGAGGCCCAAAGACTTTTAGACATTGAAGCCGATTGCTATGAAATTTCATGTATAAATGACAATTATGAGACTCAGTTTTTAAAACGTGGACTCAAAGAATTAAAAGAAGATATCAAAGGTAAAACTACTTTATTTGTAGGTCAATCAGGGGTTGGCAAAAGTAAATTAATCAATTCACTAACTAATCAAAAATTTGAACTCCTCACCGGTGTATTGGCCAAAAAAGTTGAAAAAGGTGCTCACACCACTACTTGGGCCGAGCTAATTGCCTTTGATGATTTTTTTCTGATTGACTCCCCTGGAGTGAGATCAATGAGTCTAGAAGATATTCCCCTATCACAGATTGATGAATGTTTTCCAGATGTAGCTCAAGCGGCACAAAATTGTAAATTTCAAGATTGTTCACATGAAGAAGGTATTAAAGGATGCTATTTTGAAAAATTGGATCCTGAAGAGTTAGAAGATCTTTGCCTTCTAACTCGTCTTGAATCATATATGAGGATTAAAGAAGAAATTTCTAAAACTCCCGAGTGGCAAAAAAACTAATTTGAAACTAATTGAGACCTTACATATTTTAATAGTTCTTTGTAATTAGCGATTCCATATTTAAGCTTTCTCGTTTTAGAAAATTTTTGTTTTTTACTATATGACTTCAAACTTCCATCACAAAACTTACCTGACTCATCAGCCTCAATAATCATTTTGATAATATCTTTTCTGGCAATTTGCACATCAAAAACAGTAATAGTTTTTTGAACCTTAGCTACAAATTTTTCTAATCTTTCACCTTTACCAAGTCTAGCTTGAACTATAACTCTTGCAACTTTATTTAACTTAGTAGCTTTAACAAGATGACTTGTCTGTAAACCTATATAGGTAAACATACCTATTCCTAAGCCATAAACAGGGCCAATGATTGCTGCTGCAATTGTTCCCCATCCACCATCACCCCAAGCTAAAAGAGTAGCAAAGGTTGCTATTGCCACTGATCCTGCTGTAACAACTGTACCTGTTAAAGGCATAGTTATATTAAGTCTTAAAAGCTTTGCTCTTCTTTCTAGTACTTCATCTAAACACGTATCTTCAGAAGATAAATTCGGCTCTAATTCTTGAAGCTCTTTAACTTCTTTAATAAATTTTGAAATTGTTAATCTATCTGCCTTCACAAGGGGATCACTTTCAGATTTGATTAATTCAAATGCAAATGAGTTAAATGAAAAAACAAAAACCAAAAGCAATGTTACTAATTTATTCATAGATACCTCTCTAAAATTTCAAGTGGTCTCTTTTACATTAGCAATTTTGTAATGGCAAAACTTGGAAAAAAAGAATGTAAAATTAGAGAGTTATATCGCCTTTTTTGGGCTCTATTGGTCTTTTTTCAGGTGAATTTTGTTTAGGCAAAGGCTTTACTTGGTTTTGAATAATTTTTCTTACTGGCTTTGCATTTGAATAATCTGATTTATAAGGAAAAATTACTTCAATAGAATTTCCTTTATCCTGAATATCTACTTTTGTATCATCTAATTCTTTTGGAACATTTAATGAAGATGACACTTTAGAATGATAAGTTCCATTTTCTGATTTTTTTGAAATCGATGCCGTTAAATTAATCATATTATTTTCAATGGAAATATTAACGGGGGAATTATCATTAGGTTTTTTTACTACCAAAATTCTTTTATCTTTTTCATTTTTCCAATAATATTCAATTGTACTCGCACCAAAAGTAGAAATTGATCCCGTCGGTCCAGAATTATTTAATTGATCATCCATATCTTTTAATAAATCGGGGAAATCATCACTGAAAAAATCATCATTTGAAAAAAGGCTTTGTTGGATTTTCTTCATTCTCTCTTGCATGTATTCATGCATTTTTCTAAACTCTTCGTCTTCAGTCTGAGATAGAGAGATCTTTGAAAAGCCTATCAAAATAAGAATTAAAAATAGATAATTTTTCTTCACTACATAACTCCTGACAGTCTTTTTACAATTGTTTACTCGACTGTTTTCTCACTTAAGCATATAATCAATTAATACTATCTTTAACATTAAATCAAGGGTCTAAGTGTTCAATTTTATGTACCGCAAAACAAACTCTATATTATTTTCTTTTCTCATTTTAATATCATTTTCGCTTTTTGCAAGTAGTGAAACCCATACGAAGACAGCACTTAACTTATTTCTGCACGAGGAACAAACCTATCTGGCCCTGAGCTTTGAAAATGAGGAGCATTGGCATACTTACTGGAAAAATCCAGGGGATGCAGGCCTTGCTGCTAAGTTTAAATTTGAACAAAATGGTACTGAATTATTCCCTACTGCCCAAAATTGGCCTATACCGAGAAGATTTATTGAACAAGGAAATATTATAGCCTATGGATATGAGGGCTTACATACTTTTTTCTTTAAACTAAATGAAGCAAATCTTGAAAGTTTTCAAAAAGAATTTAAATTAACTGCAACATGGCTAATCTGTGAAAATATTTGTATCCCTGGAAAAATAGAATATTTAGGAAAAATTAAAGATAATAATATTATCACTTCTCAGAATACTTTAAATATTGATCAAGCTTCCCTAGCGGAACAATTTAATAAGCTTCCAAAGAAAATTGAATTACCTGAACTAGAAATATACCTAAATAATGATGAACAAAAAGATAAAACTCTAGTTTTAAATTATTCCATAAAAAATCACCAAGAATCCGATCTTGCTGCTAACTTAAACTTATTAACCCCTTATTTAACTCAGCCCTTTGGTTTCAAAAGAGAAGAATTATTTTATGATCAAGAACACAAAACTCTGTACGGGAAAATGACCATTGAGTGGGATGGTGAATATCAAGATCCAGAAATACCTCTACCAAAAAATGGAATTTTTAAATCTCCCTTTGAGTTATCATTTCTAGTTAATTCAAAAAAAGGAATTGGAATTGTTTCAAAATCATTTGATAGTTTTTCATTATTAGGTCAAAAACAACTAAATCTATTCTATAATTCACTTTCAACTAACAACTCGGAAGAAAAAAATGAAACATCTTTTTTAATGTATCTACTTTTTGCCTTTCTTGGTGGATTAATTTTAAACCTCATGCCATGTGTATTGCCCGTAATAAGTTTAAAGCTTTTTGGCTTGATATCACATCAAGGACAATCAAATGCAAGGATCCTAAAACATAACATTGCCTACACTCTAGGAGTAATCATCAGCTTTATTGGCTTGGCGCTAACTGTATACTTATTAAAAGCATCTGGTGAGCAAATTGGCTGGGGCTTTCAAATGCAATCTCCTGCATTTTTAATCTTCATGATCATTGTTTTAGAAGTTATGGCGATTAATCTCTTTGGTATTTTTGAATTTAGAACTCCTGGAGGAAGCCTGGGAGGTAAAACATTAAAAGATAGTTTTGTGGGTGACTTTTTCTCAGGTGTTATAGCTACTATTCTATCGACTCCATGCTCTGCTCCCTTTTTAGGAGCTGCCATTACTTTTGCTTTTACAACAACTACTTTTAATATTTTTGGTATTTTTATAATGGTAGGTATTGGACTAAGCTTTCCTTTTATTCTTACGGGCTTTTTCCCTAGTCTAATTTCTTTTTTACCTAAGCCAGGTGCTTGGATGAATAACCTAAAAAAGTTTTTAGGTTTTACACTTGTGTTAACAATCATTTGGTTATCTGATGTCTTTTCAAGCCTAGTTGATATTAAGATCGTTGGAATTTATTTTTATACATTACTCGCAACTATATTCTTCGCTTTTTTTGTTGCTTATAAAATGTTGCCAAAGGCAAAGGCCCGTTTTATCTTTTTCCTTATCCCCCTACTTTTGATGGTAAAAATTCAAAAAGATAAATTACTTAGTTACGAGCCTCTTTTTGATGATTCGGCGCAAATTGGAAAATTACATTGGAAAAAATGGAGTCCTGAAATTATAAAACAGGCTCAAGATGAGAATAAAGTCGTATTTATCGACTTCACTGCAAAATGGTGTTTAACCTGCAAAGTAAATAAGCAAGTCGTTTTTAATACAAGTGATTTTGAAGATTTAGTTCAAGATAATAATATTGAACTCTATGTAGCAGATTGGACAAAAAGAGATCCGATCATTTCTAAATTTCTAAATACAAATAAAGCAGCTGGAGTTCCTATTTATTTTCTTATAAATAAGAAGGGGAATTTAATTAATCTTGGTGAGACCATAAGTATTAATAAAATTAAGAATGCCTTATAAGTATTATTGTACTATTAAAATATTTTGCAGAAACATAAGATCTACTTGTTGATCTATTATCGCTTTATCTATGTTTAGAGAAAGTAAATCTTCTTTAAGCTGAGATAGAGAGCAAAATGATTTCTCTCTTATTTTTTGAATCAAATGCATCATGAGTAAATTTGATTGGGTAAAAACTGGTAGATTCGTTTCGGGATTTCGGGCAATAACTAAAAATACTTCTTTCTTTTTTATTTCAGATTTTTTTATTATATCTATATTGTCTTCATCTTCAATTTCAAGAACCCAAGAAGGAATATCATAATTAAAAACATGTAATGATATTGCTGGATTCAATTGATATCCTGAGACTTTCTTTAAATCTTTATATTGATAAACAAAAAATTCTCCCCATTCATATTCAGCAAGTTCAACTAAATACTTTGGAATGTCTTCTCGTTGGTCTAAATATTCAGAAAAGTATTGAGTTATACCATTTAAATCCCAATCAGTTGGAGGATATGATTTATAATATTCCCAAATTAACTGTTCAAAATCACCTGAATACAAATTTGAAAAATGAATATAAATTTTCTTCATTGCAGAAACATAATGATAATCAACCATATTGGCATATGTTTCTATGGCCAGAGGATTTAGTCCTAGTTTATCAGAGATCTCTTTAATTTCAGATTCACCAGAAAGTCCACTATGCCAGAGTTTCTGATACTCTTTCAGATTCATTAATCTTTTCTCCATAGTGTTTATATATAATTGCTCTTGCGAAATCTGCTTCATTTAATAATTCATCATAACTAGGAAGTTCATTATCCCATTCAATTAAAGTAGTAACAGGTCTACCTATTTTTTTTACAGTGTATTCAAATAAACTCCAAACTTCGTCGCAGATTTTGTCTCCATGGGTATCAATTAACATATCCCCACGATCCCAATGTCCACCCATATGAATTTGAACAACTCGATCAAGATTTAAATTATTAATAAATTCATAAGGATCAAATTTTAAGTTTTTAGAATTAACAAAAACATTGTTAATATCTAAAAGCATTAAGCAGTCAGATTTTGCTAAAATCTTATTAGTAAATGTCACTTCATCATAAGTATGAAAACTTGATTCTGTGTAATAACTAATGTTCTCAATAGCAAAGGGCCTTTTAGTGTATTCTTTTATCTTTTTAATTTTTTCTACTATCACATCAATAGATTCATCTGTTTTTAAAACAGGAATTAAATCATGATATTGAATCTTGCCATGACTAGATAAACATAGATGATCAGAAAACCAAGGAGAATCTATATGATCTAATAATTTTTTAAGTAAAAACAAATAATTTTCATCTATGGGTTCCAATGCCCCCAGGGAAATACTCACTCCGTGGGGAATAACTGGAAATTTTTTTAATATTTTATTTAAAACTTCTTCGGGCAAGCCACCAAAATCCATGTAATTTTCAGTAACAATTTCAAACCAATCAGGAGATCTTTTTGATTTAAAAATCTCATCAAAATGTTCGCGCCTTAGACCTACGCCTACCCCAAGATATTGCATGAATTAACCGCAAGATCCTGTTCCACAGCTATGATCAGAGCCTTTTTTCTTTGCGTTTTTCTTTTTAGCATCATCACTACAAGAAGCTGCTCCACATTTTTTTTCAGCACCTTTAGCAGTTTCATCTTTTTTATTAGCACCACATTTACCTGGGGCACATTTTCCTTCAGCACATTTTTGCTCAGAACCTTTCTCAGTTGATTTACCACTCATTGCAAGTAAATATGTTTGAGGTGTTACATCACTAGCCGCAAGTGCAGCTGTAGTCGCTAATAAGCTAGAAACTGCTGTACTAGCTAGTAACATTTTTAATTTTTTATTTTCTTTCATCAATTCCTCCATTTAGAATGATTTTATATAAGTGTTTATTTCAAAGAAAATGTTACAAAAGAATTACTCTCCAGCAAACCTTACTGGAAGCTGCATTAAATCCTCTATAACCTTTTTTGGATCGGCATTATTATAAAGTACTTCATGTAACCCTTTAAATATCCGAGTCTTAATCTCATATTTCTCAGCTAATAAATAAGCAGATTTTGTTGTTTTATAACCTTCAACGACAGTTCTTTGAGATCTTATAATTTCTTCAGCTTTTCTACCTTTAGCTATTTCCATACCAAAAACTTTATTACGTGATAGTTCTCCAGTAGTCGTTAAAATAATATCTCCCATTCCAGATAGACCATAAAATGTTTCAGGATTAGCATTAAAGACCTGACCAAATCTTAGGATTTCAACTATACCTCTAGTAATCATAGCAGCACGGGTATTATGGTTATATCCAAGCCCTTCAATAATCCCACCAGCAATGGCGAGAACATTTTTTAAAGCTCCACCAAGTAAAACTCCACGTACGTCATAAGTAGGAATAACTTTAAAATAATCCGTTTTCATCATCTCTGAAATTTTAATAAGATTTTGTCTTGAACGACCTGCAAGTGAAACTAATGTTACATGTTGTTCAATTATTTCTTTAGCAAAACTTGGTCCCGATAAAAAAGCAAATTGATCTTTGTAATCAGCAAAGTGATCATACCAAAGATCATCAGGAAGCTTTAATGTCTCAGAATCAATACCTTTAGATAATGAAACAAATGGTGTTTCAAAAGCTAAATAACTTTGTATCACTTTTTTATTATCTTCAGAGTATTTATTAATAGCACTTGTGGGTAAACCAGAAACAATTAATTCAACTCTTCCATCAGTTAGTTTATGAACTTCATCCCAATCAATGGCCGGTACAATATTAGTTTGTAATTTTTGTCCTGGAAGATAAATTCCATTTTCACCTTGAAGTAAACTTTCATAAACATCAAGGGATCTAACTTTTAAAATAACTTTATCAAATTTATGTGAAAGAATTGAAGCAATTGAGGTACCGAATGCTCCTGCCCCAATAATGAGTGCTTTTGAATAGGCCATGAAAATTTCCTTATGCTATAAAGTAATAACTCCCTTTATTTTACTAACATTAGCATATACTTCAAGGACTTCATCAGATGATTGGACAAGGCGTCTAATAATAATTGTTCGGTAATTTCCCTTTGATGATTCACGGAAACTAATTTTGTCGTTTGCAAAAAGCCCTGATAATTCTTCTATTATATCTTTCTTGGCTATAAACCTAAAATTATAGTAATCTGGCCAAGTATGTTCTGAATCTAGTAGCTCTTTAAAATTTGGTTTCACAGCTGATTTTTCGCATTTCCACTGCTTAATTTCAAGAAAAAAAGCGACTTTGTGCAATAAAAATATTATAAAAAAGCCATGAATGACATGGATTTAGCTATAGATATTCTTAAAAATGGCGGAGTAGTCGCTATGCCTACGGAAACCGTTTACGGCTTAGCCGGTGATGTCGAACAAGAAACTGCCATAAAAAAAATCTTCTCAACTAAAGAAAGACCATTTTTTGATCCACTTATTGTGCATATAAGTTCTATCGAGCAAGCTAAAAAATTAACTACACAGTGGGATGAAACTTGCGAAAAACTAGCCGAATCTTTCTGGCCTGGACCTTTAACTTTAATTTTACCAAAGTCTGATTTAGTTAATCCTCTAATTACTAGTGGACTTAATTCTGTAGGACTTCGCTGGCCTAATCATGCTCTGGCCATGGAATTAATTTCAAATTTTAATCTTGGTCTTGCAGCTCCTTCGGCCAATAAATTTAAAAAAACCTCTCCCACAAGTAAAGAACATGTCGAAGCTGAATTTGGAAATAATGTGTTTGTCTTGGATGGTGGAAAATGTGAAGTTGGAATTGAATCAACCGTTGCTGGAGTTTTTAAAGATAGAATTGAAATTTACCGCCCAGGAATGATTTCTCTTGAAGATATATCTCTAGCTGTTTTGGTGTTTTATATCCTACCACAGGAGCTATGAG
>CAYGTU010000052.1:0-16895 GCA_964352945.1 uncultured Bacteriovoracaceae bacterium | reverse complement strand
AGGTTCGAGTCCTGCCGGGATCGCCATTTATTTTGATTACTTAGCGGTAATATTTTATGTTTCTAAGGAGATAAAATCTTATTTAATATTTTAAATTATTAGGCATACATAAAAAGCTTTAATTTTATGAACGGTAATCTCTATATATGTCCTAGGTAAAGATTTTAAAGTAACTAGTAAGCATTCCTCTTCAATATAAAAAGTTTTAAAGGCTCTTGTGTTAGGAAAGCATTTTTAGCATATAATATTAATCAGAGCATTCTTTTCCAATAAGCCTATGGGATAGTTAAACATAACATTTAGATATTGTTAGGAATTATAAATAATGTAGTTATTACCAGCATTTTGCATTTCATTCTCCGTTTCAGTTGTTTTGTGGGAAATGATTAGAGAAGAAGTCTTGGAATAGTTTAGGTATAGCTTTAAAAAAGATAAATTGGTAAAGCCACTATTAAGCAACCACAACACCAATAAGAAATAAGTTGAAAGATCCAAAAGCTTTAAGGGCAAATATCCCTTTATTTGTGAAATAAAAAAAGATGCTTAAAAATATATAAAATAGTTCTTTATTGCAGAACAATAAAAGTTGCACCTAGGCGGGACGGTTTTCATTTTTAGCGGTAATAATATCTGTCACTATTATTATTCTGATCAGGAATATCATCCAAAACTCACTCTTTCAAAATTAATATAAAAAACTCCGAGTGTTTGCTCTGGAGCCGAGAAGTTCGTAACCGTCTTGAGAGCGTTGCAGCGTATTCCATATATATTTAACCACCTCCTCGACCAAATGAGTAGGTGTCATAAACAATAATAACGACCTGATGTCAAAAGATTGCGCAAAAGAGGTTACATCATCTCAAGCTTATGTAAGTTAGTCTTTAAAAAAAGGACTGTTAATATTATCAATATAAAAGAATTAATATACACATTTAAAAAATATTAATTAGATAGTCTAAAAAATGAATATAACTGAAATAAAACTCTTTAAAGAGGTCGTGACATTTTATGGTATTATGGTAAGCGACTACGGAAGTTGAAAACCATAGAGATAAAGGTACTAATTTTAGTAGAGTCACATCTCTCAAATAAATTTTATTAGATACTAATATATACAAAGTCTTTTTTTTATTTATTAGCAATTTGAACGGTTAAGCAAATTTAATATTTTCTTTAGCACGTTCTCTATATCTACCGCGCGTATCGATAATTAAAATAGAATTTTCAGCAATCATATCATAATCAAAATCATCATGATCCGTTGCAATAAGAACGGCATCATAAGATTTTAAATTACTTGGCGTAATTTCGATAGATTTTTTTTGAAAGTCGTAATTTCTTAAACAAGGAATTTCGGGAATGTAACTGTCGGCATAATCAAGTTTTGCTCCTAATTTTATAAGTTTATCCATTAATATAAGTGAAGGGGATTCACGCATATCATCAACATTCTTTTTGTATGAAAGCCCCAAAAGTAAGACATTGCTGCCTTTTACTGATTTTTCTTTTTCATTTAAGTGAAATATGAGTTTATTAATAACCCACTCTGGCATTTGATCATTAATCTCTCCTGCTAATTCGATGAAACGTGTGTGTACACCGTATTCTTTTGCTTTCCAGGTTAAATAATAGGGGTCAATGGGAATACAATGCCCGCCGATGCCAGGACCAGGATAATAAGGAACAAAGCCAAATGGTTTGGTCGCTGCAGCATCAATAACTTCGTAAATATTGATACCCATCTTATCCGCAACAATTTTCATCTCGTTCACAAGGCCTATATTGACACTTCGATGTATGTTCTCAAGCAGCTTACTCATTTCCGCTACTTTGATTGAGGAAACAGGCACAACTTGATCAATAATTATTTCGTATAAAGCAATACCAATTGAAAGACAGTTTGGTGTCAAGCCACCAACAACCTTAGGAATAGATTTTGTTGAAAAGTTAAGGTTACCAGGATCTTCACGTTCGGGTGAGTAGAGCAAGGCAAAATCATCTCCCACTGTTAATTTATTTTTCTCAATATAGGGCAAAATAATATCATCCGTTGTTCCGGGGTAAGTCGTGCTTTCCAATGATAAAACCTGACCCGCTATCAAATATGGCTGCACCATATCCATCGTGTTAATAATATATTTCAAATCTGGTTCTTTATATTTATTTATAGGAGTTGGAACGCATAAGATAATGGCATCAACGTTTTGGATATTTGAAAAGTCGGTTGTAACCGTCATGTTATTTTTTACAGCATTAGCAACTCGTTCAGATGGGATATGATTTATAAAGCTTTTACTTTTTTTGATGGTATCAATTTTGCGATGGTCTATATCAAACCCTATAGTTTTAAGACCCGCTTCAGCATATGATAAAATTAAAGGGAGTCCAACATATCCAAGCCCTACAATGCCAACTACAACATCTTTATTCTTTAGTTTTTTTTGAAGGTTAATTAAGCTCATAGTCTAATTTTGTTTTTATTAATATTATGGTGTTTCATCTTTACATTTGTATTGTACCATAATCATTTAAAAAGTAATGTCTATATGGATTAGGAGATAATATGAAAAATTTTGCACTTATCGGTATTGCTGGTTATATTGTGCCGCGCCATTTAGATGCCATTAAAGCAACAGGAAATAACCTTACTATTGCCTATGATGTTAGCGATAGCGTTGGTGTATTAGATCAACATTTCCCCGATGCGGATTTTTATAACAATTTTGAAGGATATGTGTTTGATATACAAAGTCGCAGAAAAAGTGTTAATAAAATCGATTATACATCAATTTGTAGCCCCAACCATTTTCATAAATATCATATTGCCTTTGCCTTAAGAAGTGGGAGTGATGTTATATGCGAGAAGCCATTGGTTCTTCATCCTAAAGATTTGGACGATTTAGAAAAAATAGAGTATGAAACGGGACAACGCCTTTATTCTATTTTGCAATTAAGGCTGCATGAAAGTATTATCGCTTTGAAAGCACAAGTGGATGCTGAAAAAAATAGCAAAAAACATGATGTTGATTTAACTTATATTACCTCTCGTGGGAGTTGGTATAATAAGTCATGGAAGGGAGATGATAAAAAATCTGGCGGCGTCATTACCAATATAGGCGTTCATTTTTTCGATATGTTATCTTTTATTTTTGGTGGTTTAGAAAAAAACGAACTTCATTACCGCGATGACCAGACCGCATCTGGTTATTTAGAGTTTAAAAAAGCGCGGGTAAAATGGTTTCTATCTACGGATAGTAAAATGATTCCTGACGATGTTTTGGGAAAAGGTAAGCGTACTTATCGAAGTATTTTAATGGACGGAGCACATGAAATTGAATTTTCAGGAGGGTTTACAGATCTTCATACGGCCTCTTATGAAGCTATTTTAAAAGGAGAGGGATATGGCATAAAAGAAAATCGTATGGCAATTGAAACAGTTTATAACCTTCGTAAGGCTGCTCCTGACTGCAATCCTGATCATGCTCATTCTTTTTTAAAGAAAGTAAAATCATGAGTAATATAAAAATTCACGACACAGCCATTATAGATAATGGGGCGCAAATTGGAAGTGGCACTGCCATTTGGCATTGGGTCCATGTATGTGGTGAAGCAAAAATTGGTAAAAAGTGTTCATTAGGTCAAAATGTATTTGTAGGCAATGATGTAACATTAGGATGCAATGTTCGTGTCCAAAATAATGTATCAATATATGATGGTGTAACATTAGAAGATGATGTTTTTTGTGGACCTTCTATGGTTTTTACGAATGTTTATAATCCGCGCTCAAATGTGCAACGTAAAGATGAGTATAGAAAAACATTAGTAAAAAAAGGGGCAACTTTGGGCGCCAATTGTACAATTATTTGTGGTCATGTGATCGGGCAATATGCCATGATAGGGGCGGGAGCAGTTGTAACAAAAGATGTTCTTGATTATGCGTTGATGGTTGGCGTTCCAGCAAAGCATAAAGGTTGGGTTAGTGAGTCAGGAGAAATTTTGGATGATACGCTGACTTGTCCTCGAACTGGGGAGCAATATTATGAAGCGAATGGCTGCCTTTTTAAAAAGTAAAACTAAGCTTTTAAAATATCTTCATAAAGTTTTTTATTTTCTTTTTCGACCAAGCGAGAATTGTGCCAAAGCAAAGTAAAGTTTCCGTTTACTTTTTTGCACTCATTTTTAAGCGTAGAAAATTTTTTAAGTGCTACTTCTCCCGTTCCTAATCCAGAATATTGTTTGTGCATAATGGTTATTTCCATCGCAATGAGGGGGCGAATATTAACATTAAGCTGCTTTTGATTAACAATATCAAAAGCAGGATATTCATGACACGTACCGCAACGAAACCCTGCTTTTTCTGCATAACCGAGTGTGCTGTCATAAGTTGCGCCTGAGTTATTCCATAGATTTAATGTCTGCGGCATAGACCACCGTAAATAATGCATACGCCCACCAAAATTATTTTCAAGGAGATTATATTTGCGCATTAATTTTTTGAAGCGATCAACTTCTGCATTAAATTTACTAGCATCTTTATAAGTTTTATAACTGGGGTGTATCCCAATTTCATGACCACGATTAGCAATATTTTTTAAAATAAATTTTATAATAGGGGCATCGAAATTGTAGAGGGCATCTTTGGAGGGATCTGTTCGCCCACAAATAAAATAAAAAGCACTTTTTAATTTATGCTTTTCTGACATATCCATTATCCAATCAAAGGTATTATAAGGGTCATTTTTATTTAATTTATATTTTGAATTATAGTATATAATCGGAGCAACAAGGGCAGATTTAAACCTTAAAGCAACAAAATCTTCTAGAGAAAAACGTATCATTCTTTTCCATGATCCAAAAGCATAACGACTGATATCATCAACATCATGCGATAATAATGTTTGAAACTTATGCGTATTTAAAGTTATATCAGGCCATATTTGTAAGCATGTATTGCGTAAAATATAAAACCATTCATCGACAATCGGACGTTCAAGATAATTATGTTTATATGCGTGTGAAGAAATAGCAGGAAAACGATTATGTTCGTCCAAGTTTTTTGTGCCAATTTCCTCTGCACGGGTGAGCATAAAGTAAGCTAATCCATAAATATCGTAATTGATATTAAAGCTGTTACCGTTAAGTGTTATTAAATTCGTGATATTTTCTTCTAATGCAGGTGCAGGAATATTATTAACGGTTGTTATTCCAAATTTTGCTTCACCTATTTTCCAAAGTGCTGGTATGTGATTAAAGGTAATTTTTTTTTGGCTAAAATTATGAGATAGAATTAGACGTTCTATTGAATCTTTTTCTAATAATAAATCTTTTGAAACATAGACAGACGTTAATGCATTAAGCCATTCAAGAGCATTATTCGAAATCATTTGCTTAGTGCTTTAATTACGTTTTCAATAATATAATCAGAGGTTTTATCATCCATGTAAGCATGCATAGGAAGGCTTAAAACTTCATGGCTAAGCTTTTCAGCGGTTACTGGATTACAATGCGGGTAATGATTATATGCTTTTTGTTTATGAAGAGGGATAGGGTAATAAACTACTGTTGGGATATTATTGTCTTTTAAAATGGCCACAATTTCATCACGTTTTTCTACTTGTATTTTTAGAGTATATTGCGCCCAACTAGAAGTGCACCCTTCTTTTAAAATTGGTACTGAAACATATTTATTTAGGGAATTAGTATATTTGTCAGCTAATTTTTGTCGTGCAATCAGTTCTTTAGGAAATATTTTAAGTTTTTCAATTAAAATAGCGGCTTGGATTGTGTCAATACGGGCATTATAGCCAACACGAACATTGTCATACTTATCTTTACCTTTGCCGTGGACGCGTAAGCTATGAATAATTTCGGCAAGTTCACAATTATCTGTAAAAATAGCACCTCCGTCACCATAACATCCTAGTGGTTTGGCAGGAAAAAAACTAGTTGTTGAAGCGTCGCCTATTGTTCCTACCTTTTTGCCTTTATAGGACGCGCCGAAACTTTGTGCGCCGTCAGATAAAAGCCATAGTTTTTTATTTTTACAAAAATCTTGAATGCAATCATAATCCGCAGGCTGTCCAAATAAATCTACTGTAATAACACCTACCGGGTTTAATCCCTTTTCTTTAGCAAGATTATATCCCTCATTAAGTTTATCTGGGTTAAGATTAAAATTATCTCCATTGACGTCTAAAAATATTGGTGTTGCTCCAATTAAACTAACAACCTCTGCTGTGGCAATAAATGTAAAGCTTGGTAAAAGAACAGCATCGCCAGCTCCAATATTTTTTGCTCTTAAAAATAGAGTTAGGGCGTCTGTACCATTGGAGCAAGTTACGGAGTGCTTTGCACCAGTAAAATTCGATAGATTATCTTCTAACATCTTTACTTCGGGACCCATTATATAGATGCCGTGGTCTAAAACAGTTTTAATTGCGCGATCTATTTCATCAGAAATATGTGATTGTTGTGATTGCAGGTCATTAAAAGGAATCATGGGATATATCTTAGGATTTAATGCTATTCTACTGCTTTATGTGTTTTAACCATTTACAATTAAATTATAGTCACTTATTCATACTTTTACAAATATTTAGTTATTTAAAAAAGAGACAGAAAGGTTAGGATTTTACCTATGAAAATACTTATTATTTCTTTTTTTTTCGCGCCATCCAATGTCATTGGTGCCGTTCGCGTAAGCAAAATGGCGAAGTATTTAATATCCCAAGGACATGATGTAAAAGTTTTATCTGGTGAAAATACAGGTTTCAGTGAAACATTAAATTTTGAAATCCCTACAGATAAAGTAATCCGTGTGGACTGGTTTAATATTAATCAAAAAGTACGAGATTTGCTTAAGATATTTAAACAAAATGGTGATAATAAAAATAGTAGCTTCTTACGATTGGATAGGGAGGATGGAAAGCGTGGTTTCTTAAAAAAACTTTATGCTTCTATAATCAATATTCCAGATAATCATTGGGGGTGGATTTTACCAGCTATTTCAAAAGGTAAAGAAATTATAGAAGAATTTCAACCAGACATCATCATAACAAGCGGAGGCCCTTTTTCTGGGTTTATCGTTGCCAATCGTATATCAAAAAAGGCTAATATCCCTTGGGTTGCAGATTTTAGAGACTTATGGAGCAATAATCATGGGCAGCCTTATTTTTTATGGCGTCGACCAATTGATCGTTTGATTGAAAAACGCACACTAAAAACAGCCTCATATTTAACTACAGTTTCACCTTTGTTGGTCGACATGTTGTCCAAAATACATCGTCAAGAAGTACATTTGGTTATGAATGGTTATGATGAGGATGATTATAATGACATGCCACTAATTAAAGAAAAAAGTGATATTTTAAATATAGTATACACAGGTAAAATTTACCACGATGGTCAATATATTGATCTGTTATTTAAAGCCTGTTCTGAGCTACCTGAGGATAAAAGAAATAATCTTAAAATTACTTTTTACGGTCGTGATCATAATGCAACAATATGTTTGGCAGAAAAGTATAACATTATAGATATTGTCGAATGGAAAGGTGAAGTTACATTTGAACAATCTATTCAAATTCAGCGCTCTGCTGATATTTTATTATTTCTTTTATTTCATGGTCCGCAAGCCGACGGCGTATTTACAGGTAAACTTTTTGAATATATAGGAGCTGAAAGACCTATCTTAGCAATTGGTGAATACGATGAGGGTGTCGTTTGCAGCTTAATAAAAGATAATAACTTTGGTGAAGTTTTAAACACTAAAGAAGCAATAATCAGGACATTAAGTGAATGGGTAAAAATTAAAGAAGAAACGAATTCTATTCTAGAACAAGTCTCTGAAACCCGCTCCAATTTTTCAAGAAACGGACAATTTAATGTATTAAATATTTTATTTAACAGGACTATTAAAAGTGATTAGTCTCAATTTTAAAAAGAATAGCTTAATTTCTGTTTCGTCTAAGGCCGTATTAAAAATTCTTTCAGGTCTGGCTTTAAGTCAAATAATTATGTTATTAGGTTATATTTTTCTAACAAAATTATATAGTCCATCTCAATTTGGTGTTCTTGCAATTATCATGTCTGTATCAGCTATCCTTGGCCCTCTATTGGTACTTCGAATGGAAATAAGTATTCTTATTGAAAAATATAAACCAGTATCTGATGTATGTTTATTTTTCTCAGTAATTACAGCGGTCATTCTAGCCTTTATTTCAGGTGCTTTTTTGATATTTTTTTCTTTTATATTTGATACCTCGTGGCGTATTTTAGCATGGGTTATACCAATATTTTCCTTTGGGAACATATTAATGTTACTTACTGATTTTTATCTTAACAGACATAAAAAACATTTTTATATGGCTATAATTCCTGTAATTAACTCCACTGTTATTATTGTTAGTTCAATCATATATAAAGATTTCGAAAATGGATTGATTTGGGGCATATTGACGGCGTACTCAATCGTCACTATTT
Source organism: uncultured Bacteriovoracaceae bacterium (assembly GCA_964352945.1). GTDB lineage: Bacteria > Bdellovibrionota > Bacteriovoracia > Bacteriovoracales > Bacteriovoracaceae > CAYGTU01. The sequence goes on along the minus strand of CAYGTU010000052.1, from coordinate 8,414 downwards.
TTTGTATATTTTTTTTATTTAAACCTTTTATGATAGGGTACAAAATTTCAACCAAAAAGCGTTTCTCTTATTGGTGCAAAAAAAATAAAGAATTTGTTTTTTATACTACACCAGCGGCGTTTTTAAACTTGTTAGCGACAAATTTGCCCGTTTTGATAATAGGGGCCTTATTTGGCACACAAAGTTTAGGATTCTATTCTTTAATGTCAAAATTTCTTTTAGCGCCTGTTGCATTAATATCAGGATCCATTAATAAAATTGCTATTGAAAGGATTTCACGAGCAATTAATAATAAAGAATCTGTTTTAAATATTATAAAAAAAATAAGTGTTAAAGTTGCAATTTTCTCATTGGGCGTAATTTTAATTTATTTATTTTTTATTTATGTAAATGGTTTTAGTATTATATTTAGTGAAGAATGGGATGTTATTAATACGATCTCGCTTTATTTTTTGCCCTCTGTTTACTTTGCCCTTGTTGCAAAAAGTACATCACGTTTTGCTGTTTTTAGAAGAAATAAGATGGGCCTAATATTCCAATCCATTTTATTAACGTGTGTTATTGCAGGGATTTATGTTCCTTATGCCTATGGCATTAATTTTGAAAATACTATATTAATTTTATCCATAGTATTATCACTTGTGTATTTCTTTCAATTAATATTATTTTACAAAATTGCCAATACTCAAGATTTGAAAAATATAAGGTTAATAAAATAATGACATCTGTTTATTTAATTGCATCAGAACGAAGTGGTACAAACTTACTAAGGCGCAAAATTACAGAAAGCCAAAATATATATTTTGGCATGTCACCAGCACATTTATTAAAGCATTTATATTATAATGAACCATATTATGGAGATTTGTCTAATAATGAAAATTTTACTCGTTTCATAAAGGATGCATTGGATCTATGTTATCTACATTTTGCGCCTTGGAATATTAAGTTGGACACAGAAACAATATTGAATAGCTATGAGAGTAGAGCTAGAACGTCTATAATTTTTTGTGATTTTTTAATGCAATTATACGCAATTGAAAAAGGGTATGAAGGGTATTTGTGCAAAGATAATTGCTTATATGAATTTTCTTTGGATATTGCTAATAAATTAGAAAATAGCAAATTTATCTATCTTTACAGGGATCCTAGAGATTTTGTCTTAAGCCAACTTAAAAGACCTGAATCACACAAAAGCATTATTCGATATTCAAACATGTGGGCGTATGAGCAAACAAGGTCTATAAGAGTAGCTCAGGAGTTAAAAACTTCAAATAGATGTTATAGTTTATCTTATGAAGATTTTATTGGTAATCCAGAAAGTCACATTGAAAAAATTTGTGATTTTTTAGATGTCGATATAAATTATAATGAAAGGATAAAAGATACTGAAACTATAATAGAAGACGTGCATGAATGGAAGAATTTGAACTCTCCCATTATGGCTAATAATAGAAACAAATATTTAACTGGTTTATCAAAAAAACAAGTAAAAATAATAGAATGCATAACCTGTAAACAAATGAAATATTTAAACTATGATACAGAAAATAAAAATGATTACAACTTGACGTTATGTGATAAATTGTATGATCTTTGGATCTCTTTATCACATAGAGTAGCTAAAAAAATGAAGATATCAAACGACAAACAGCCAGAAACGGTTGTTCAACGATCTAAACTTCTAAAAAAATTTTCAATAAATTATTTTTGCCGTGATTAAAAAGTATAAAAACCAAATTTTGAATATATTATGGCCGTCTTATATGTCAGGCGGGAATAATCATGATTTTAGGACGGTCGCAAAAGCTTGGTTTGTCCAAAAAATTATAGGTGTTAATAGATCTGTTCCTTGGCCCGTCCACTGGACAACAAAAATTATAGAACATGAAAATATAAATAGAGGTAACCGTACACCAGGCCTAAGTTATGGATGTCATATAGATGGCCGTAATGGGATAGATTTTGGTGAGAATGTTTGGATTGGCCCGTATGTTAGTATAATTTCACAAAATCACGATTGTAATCAGTATGATCGATATTTAAAATGTAATTCTATAGAAATTGGAAATAATTGCTGGTTAGGTGCACACTCTATTATATTGCCATCTGTTAGATTAGGAAATCATGTTGTTGTTGGAGCAGGTTCTGTCGTTACAAAATCTTTTGAAGAAGATGACATTGTCATTGCGGGCAACCCCGCAAAAATTGTTAAGAAATTGCCTTCTTATTCTAAAGATAAAAAATAGAGTTTTTTTATGAGAAAAATTTTTTCTAATTTTATTAATAAATCTCTTTACGAGAATGAGGTGAAAAATAGTCACCTATTTAATCCTAAAGAATTTGTAAGTAATAGAAACGGTCCTATATTTATAATCGGGGCGCCGAGGTCTGGTTCAACGTTATTGTACCAATTATTAATATCCAAATATAACTTTTCATTTTTTACTAATTTGCATGAAAAATTTAAAAACAATCCTGCTTTTGCAGAAAAAATAATTACTTTTTTGCCTTTAAGACGAAAAAGTAATTTCAAGTCAACTTACGGAAATGTAAAGGGAATTCTATCACCGAGTGAAGCAGGTGAATATTGGTACCGTTTTTTTCCTCGCAGTCCTCAATATACAAATTTGAGTGGCATTGAGATGGATAAAGCAATTGAGATGCAACAATCTATTGATAAACTTCAAAATCAGACAAAGAAACCTTTAATTATAAAAAACTTACCAATAGCAGTGCGATTAGAACCTGTTGTAAAATATTTTCCAAATAGTATTTTTATAATAATTAATAGAGATATTGAAGATAATGCACATTCTATTTTAAGGGGGCGCTACAAATACCTAAATAGATACGATAAGTGGTGGTCAGTTGAGCCTAAGAATAAAAAAGAATTAGAAGAATTAGCACCGCATATTCAAGTTGTTGAACAAATAAAGGCTATAAAAAATCATATAGAAATAGCGCGCAAAGATAATCCAGATTCTTTTTATTTTTTAAACTATGAAAATTTATGCAATAGTCCGCACAGAGAATTAAAACAAATAAAAGATTTTATTGAGAAGCACAAAATACCTTTGGTAATAAATAAGTCTGCTTTTATTCCAGATCGTTTTGAAATTAAATCATTACCTGTAAAAAAATTTATATCCCCGATAAAAGATTATTTGGAAAAAAGTTAAAATGAATAATATTTTTAAATATAGAAGTTTATGTAAAGAAGAAAAGAGTATTCCTCTTTTTTTGCAAGCTTGGTGGTTGGATTTAGTAGCTCAAGACATATGGGATGTTGTTATTGTTTTAAAAGACGATAAAATTTTGGCAGCATTACCTTTTGTAATAAAAAATAAAATGTCTTTTAAATATATTACTCAGCCGCCTTTAACTCAATATCTGGGGCCTTGGTTTAAAGATACAGGGGCTAAATATTCAAAAAAATTAGCGCTTCAAAAAGAGAATATGAACGATTTGATTGATTTATTACCAAAGGATCACGATTTTTTTCAGCAAAATTTTGATGTTTCTATAACTAATTGGTTGCCTTTTTATTGGCGTGGTTTTAACCAATCTACAAGATATACTTATCGTATATCAAAAGAAAATAATATTGATTATTGGGATAATATTCAAGGTAATTTAAGAACTGATATTAAAAAAGCGAAAAATAGATTTGGAATAAAGATACAAAAAAATAACAATATAGAAGAATTTTTATTATTAAATGAAAAAACATTTTTACGTAAGGGAATGGCGTTACCATATACTAAAAATTTTTTAAGAAATATTATAACAAAATCAATTGTAGACAAGCGTGGTGATGTATACTTAGCCATTGATGAAGAAGGGAAATCACATGCTGGTGCTTTCATTGTTAGAGACGAAAAAACTGCATATTATATTGCAGGCGGAACAGATCCTGACTTAAGAAATAGCGGAGCGGCAAGTTTATGTTTATGGGAGGCACTACAAGATCAATTAAAATTAGTGAATGTATTTGATTTTGAAGGATCTATGATTGAGCCTATTGAAAAATTTTTTAGAGCGTTCGGTGGTATTCAGACACCTTATTTTCAAATTACTAAGGTTAATTCTTTACCTCTAAAAATAATAATTAATCTAAAAAATATTATGAGACGTTGTTAATAACATCTAAATAATTTTTTGCTATTTTGTCGGAAAGAAAATCTTTTGCACGGTTTCTATAGAATTTTTTAAGTTTAATAACCTGGTCTAAAAACTTGAGAATTTCTTCCGTGTTTATTTTGGGATCGAAGTTATTGAGTAGCAATCCATATTTTCCTTTCTCAATTACTTCTGCTGGTCCAAAAGGGCAATCATTAACAATACAAGGTGTTCCCATGGATAATGCCTCTCCTAAAACCAAAGAAAATCCTTCAAATTTAGACGTAAGCCAAAAATAATCAGCATGGTACATATATTGCTTAGGTGAGTTTACATATCCTGAAAAATCTACTTTATCGTCTATTTTTAAATCCTTTGTAAGTTGGATGAGGTTGTCTGTTTCGGGACCTTTACCAATTAGAATTAGCCGTAGATCATTTCTTTTTTTTAATAGATTTTGAAATATCTCTAGCATGTAAGAAAAATTTTTTGATTTTACATGACGACCGCATGTAACAAATGTTGTTAAATTTTTATCTTTAAGCCAATCATGTGGTGCGTTGTTTTTATTTTCTTTAAAATTTAAATCTAGCTGATCTGCAACTGGGTTATAAAAGGTATATACTTTTTTTAATTGAAAAAAATTCTTTAAATCTTCTGAAGCCCCTATAGAATCACTTGCAATGATATCTACCCATTTTAGGCTATATCTTCCAAGTTTAATAAATATTCGTTTAGGTAAGCTAATTGTTTTATAGTAAGCAGAAAAACATGTATGAGCATTAACAATTATCCTCGATGGTTTTCGCATAAAAATTTTAATTACAGGTAATGTTAAAATTGCATTTACAATCCCAGGAATAAAAATAATTTCATAATTACTATTTTTAAGTAGATATAAAAATAAAGGAATCGGAGATAATACTAAGAATTTAGATGAAAGGGGTAATCTTATCGTTTTGATTCCTGATTTTAAAAACTTGTTTTCATTATCAGCTATTGTTTTTGTTAATGAAAGAATCGTAACTTTATATCCAAATTTTATAAAAGAGCTTGATAATGCAAAAACTACATTTCGAATTCCCCCAGAATCTAAAGAGTGGATTATAAATAGAATTGATTTTTCTTTTTTTAACAATTTAGCCATATTTCTTTATTAACTGTTTACTTCTTTAAAGCGATTTTTAAACTAACTACACTTATATTGCTTAATATTTAGATAAGGTAATAAATTTCATATTATCAATAAATTATTTATGATAGTTTCAAAAGGTATTTATAAAAAAATATTATGGTATTTGATTTCAACATGTCGCAATCCTTTGAAAATAACGTTTTTTTTGATAAACCTCATGTTTTGATTATGGCAGGGGGCTTTGGTAAACGTTTAGCTCCGTTAACTGATAATATTCCTAAGCCAATGCTTGATGTAGCGGGAAAACCATTTTTAGAGAGAATTATAGAAAAATTAGCGCTATTAGAGATACGTTCAATTAGTATTTCTACTCATTTTATGGCCGATGTAATTAAAGATTATTTTGATGATGGAGCTAGGTGGGGCGTGAATATTGATTATATTCATGAAAATTTACCTCTTGGCACAGGCGGCGCTCTAGGTTTGCTTCCAGATTCAATAGATAAAGATTTATTAATGTTGAATGGGGACATTTTGACAGAAATTGATATCCCAAAATTTTTGGCATTTCATCAAAAAAATAAAGCAAAAATTACCATAGCAACACGTAATTACGATTATGAGTTTCCATATGGTGTGGTTGATATTGATAATCAAAGTAAAATAACTGCGTTGGTTGAAAAGCCAATAACAACATATTCTATCAGTGGTGGTGTCTATGTTCTACATAAAGACGTTCATCAAAATGTTCCCAAGGGTGAAAAATATGATGTTACCGAAATTATTGAACGATATATTAGGAATAAAGAAAATGTTATGAGTTTCAAAGCTGAGGGGTTTTGGCTTGATATAGGCCGTAAATCTGACTATGAAAAAGCAAACGCATATTATAAAGATAAATAAGATGAAAAAATTTAAAAAGATATTAGTAACGGGGGCGGATGGCTATATTGGGTCACATTTAGTTGAGACCTTATTAGACCAAGGATATGATGTTCGTTGTTTTGTTTACTACAACTCTTTTGGTAGTTGGGGTTGGTTAGAAACAATTGACGTAAATAAGAAGAAAAATCTAGATGTTATTGCAGGAGATATCCGTGATCCTCATTTTGTTAAACATGCAATGAAAGGATGCGATGCTGTTCTTCATTTGGCAGCACTAATTGCTATTCCTTTTTCTTACCATGCCCCCGATGCATATGTTGATACGAATATAAAAGGAACATTAAACGTTGTTCAAGCTGCTAGAGAATTAGGTGTAGATAAAATTGTCTCAACCTCAACAAGCGAAGTTTATGGAACAGCGCAATTTGTTCCAATGACAGAAAATCATCCATTGCAAGGACAATCACCTTATTCAGCTTCAAAAATTGGAGCTGATCAAATCGCGATGTCTTTTTATTCTTCTTTTGATACACCAGTAGCTATTATTAGACCCTTTAATACGTATGGTCCACGCCAATCTGCACGCGCAGTTTTACCAACAATTATTACACAGCTAAATGCTGGGGAGAAAATTTTAAAATTAGGTAGCGTGACACCAACTCGTGATTTTTCATATGTAGATGATACTGTTGCAGGTTTTATAGCCGTTTTAAATTCAGATAAATCTGTAGGCGAAGTTATTAATATTGGAAGTGGTTTTGAAATTTCTGTAAAAGATGCCGTAAATATGATTGCAGAAGAAATGAATATTGATATTGAAATAAAAACAGATAAACAAAGATTACGCCCAGATAACAGCGAGGTTGAAAGACTCTATGCCAGCATTGATAAGGCTGAAAAACTACTTGATTTTAAACCACAATATGCAGGTTTGGAAGGGTTTAGAATAGGCATAAAACAAACAATAGATTGGTTTAGTGACCCTATAAACAACAAGAATTATAAATCGGACCATTACAATATATAGTATAAATTTTTATATTACTTTTTTTCTAAATAGTTTTAAAATGGGTTTTTCACATAAATAATAAAGAACACTTGAGCCGATAATAGATATGATGATTATCGAAGATAATGTAATTATTGGATGAATTGAGTCCTGTAAATTAAGTTGTATTAACAAACGGCCCACGACAGAAATTACCAAGATATGAATTAAATAAAGGGAGTACGATATGTTTCCTCCCCATATGTAAAATTTAGGAAATTTTGCGGGTGCTTTCTTTTCCCATAGCAAAAAAAGAGCAACAATAATTGTTGCAGTCGGTGCCAGATGATAAAAGCGCTCTATATCTCCAATATTGATTGAAAGTAAATAATAGAGAGAGGCGGCTAGCCCCATTATTAGGGATACCAAAATATAATAATTAAATTCTAGTTTTCTATAAAAAAAACATAAGGCCATTCCAATAGGGAAGTAAAGCAAAAGGGGGGATGTTATCAGCTCTGCAAAAGCGAGTGGTAATAGGGATTCTATGAACGAGGTGGATAGGATGGAGGCAGTAAATAAAAAAGCTATAACGCAAAATTGTAATTTAGGAGAGAGCAATAGCGTAAGGCCAAATATCAAATAGAAAAACATTTCAAATTCTAATGTCCATCCTACCATTATTAACGGCACACTTTCATGAGGAATAAGGAAGAATGAGTGCCAAAATGATGTGGGCACCTCAACCGAAGAATTAATCCATTCAGGTTTCATTAATAATACAGGCAAAAGCATAAGACATAATATCCACCAGACAGGATAAATACGACTTATTCGTTTTAAGTAAAAACTTTTTATAGTGTAAAATTTTGTTTCGCTATGGTTGCTGTTATGAGGGCGCGCCGTATACATCATAATAAAGCCGCTAATGATGAAAAATATATCAACCCCAATCATAAGGTAATCAGCTACATGCATGAGAGCAGGGGCGTTTAAACCATATTTATTATTTCCAAAAAGGATTATATGAAGCAATAATATAGAAAATGCTGATAAAAACCTTAATAATTGTAATCTATAAATCATATTAAAGCATAGTATGAATTTAGAATTATTTAAGCAATTATAATATTTTAAAAATAATTCTACATGAACTGTTTATAATGTTTTGACTTTAAACAGTTGAGTATTAAATTTTTTACCGATAACTTAGTCATTTACAATTTTAATGGAAATTTATGCTACAGACAGATTGTTCTTTTTTAGTTTCAATTATAATGCCGT
>CAYGTU010000051.1:0-16923 GCA_964352945.1 uncultured Bacteriovoracaceae bacterium | reverse complement strand
ACGAAGAATTTGAGGCCCAAGAATTAACGTCCTTTAATGGGGATGATGATTCTACGTCATTTCGTGATGTTAACGACTCTACTGATAGCTAAATCTTACATAGGTCCTTTAAATTATTAATAAAATTTGCTAAAAGTCATCCATGTTAAAATGGATATTTTGCTGTTTATTCTTAATCAATAGTTCTTTTGCTAGAAAGCCAATTGAAGGAAATCGATTGGAGCAGCTTACAGGAGTAAGTTCTTCTAAAAGCACAAAAAATCTTTGGGATAGTAGATATAGCAGAAGAAATTTTGTCTACGGAAAAACTCCAGCAAAATTCTTATCAGATAATTACTCACACATACCTTTTGGTGGAAAAGTATTAGACATGGGTATGGGAGAGGGAAGAAATGCTGTCTTTTTAGCTCAAAAAGGTTATCAAGTAGTAGGCGTCGATATTAGTTCTGTTGCAGTTAAGAAAGCTAATATTTTGGCCAAAGAATTTGGAGTGAGCTTAAAAACGATTGTTGCTTCATTAAAGAAGTATAAGTTTAGGCCTGGAAGTTTTGATGCTATCGTAAACTTTTATTGGGTAGACCGCTCCATGGTTGAAAATATGAGAAAATGGTTAAAGCCAGGTGGAATTCTTTTATATGAAGCCTATACTGAGAATCAAACTAAAATTGATCCAAGTATAGATAAAAGTGATACATTGAAAGAAGGGGAACTCTTATCAATGTTTCCTGAAATGAAAGTACTTAAGTTTGAAGAACCTTTACATATAGATGCATTTACATCGAGTATAATTTTAAAAAAATAGGAAAAATATGAAAATCTCACTTTTTTATGACAACGTTACAGTTCTAGATTATGCCTACCTAGATGACCATCTTGGAGTAGTAGGAAATTCACTAAAAGTGAACGTAGAGTTTTTAGGTGAAACAGATGAAGAGGGGATCGTTTATGACTTTTCCTATGCTAAGAAAAAAGTAAAAGAAATTATCGATAGAGATTGTGACCACAGATTAGTTGTTCCTAAAAATTTAGCACAGAGAAATGATGGGATGATTTCATTTGAATACCTCTATGGTTTTTCAGAAAATAAAATTACTTATAAGGCTCCAGAGGAATCAATCTGTGAGATTCCTTATTCCTATATAAGCAATGAAAACTTACAATCTTATCTAGAGGAAAAGATTTTAAGTGAAATGCCTAAAACTGTTAAGGCCATAAAACTAAAATTTGAAGAAGAAGTTTTAACTGAAGATGATTCATTCTTTCATTATACTCACGGATTAAAAGATCATTATGGAAACTGCCAACGTTTACTTCATGGTCATAGATCGACTATTAAAATTGTAACAAATGGCAAAAGAGATTTCGAAGCAGAACAATATTTTTGCCAAGACTTATTTTCTGGAAACATCCATTTTTGTTACTGGGAAAATGTTGTAAATAAAGAAGAAATACAAAAAGCTATTTCAGAATCTGTACCAGAAGGTAGATATGAAAATCTTCCTAATGTAGAAATAGAATATACTTCTAGTCAGGGAAAATTTAATGGTACACTTCCTGGTAATGAAATATATCTTATGCAATCAGAGACAACAGTAGAAAATCTTTCCATACATTTTGCAAAACTAGTTAAAGAAAGTTTAAACAACCGCGATAACTGCGTTGTTTATGCTTATGAAGGTATCGCAAAAGGTTCTAAAACGAGTTTATAAAATACCCGAGAATTTAGATTGGTCATAGTGTTGTAAAAAATCTAGCAAGAAGGCATAATATTAATATGCGCTTGTTAATCTTATTATTACTAATTTCAAATATTGCTTTAGCCGATCTCAAAAATGGGACAGACGAAGATAATGCTGTCTTCTCAGGGAGAGTTTCAAGGCTTAATCAAATTGGAAAGCTAATGCGTATTAAAATTAGCTTTGAAAACTATAAGTTTCTAAATGTTAAAGATAGAATTGAGTTTTGGAATGATACTAATAAAGTTAAGCGATGCCTTTCTTTTGTAGAAGCTAGAAGTCCAGATTATTTATTATTAAGAATTCCTAATTATGACCAATGTATTTCACAAGTGCACTTAACGGTTGGATCTTTTTTAAAATTCTACAGTAAAGATTTAAGAAATAGTTTAAGTATTGCAAAAGATCTAAGTAAGGTTTTAGTTAAAAAAAGATTAGCGTTGGTTTCAAGAATGAATAGATATGAAAAAGATTTATCAACCTATGATGATAAGCTTGAAGCCATAAATAAACGTTATGAAATTTTACAACAAAAATTAAAACTAGAGTGGTCTAGAGAGATTGCTGATTTAGAAGAAGATAAGATTGATATATTCAAAAATTTTAAAAATACTGAAGCCAGATTAAATGAACTTGATCATAAGATGCAAGCCTATAAAGTTAATGATCATAATTTTAAAATTGATCGTTGGTCTCTAGACGAAAATCTTTATATTAAAAAATAATCTTACCGACTAGAAGCTTGAAGCTTTACCTTTGTCGTCTTTTGGTTTCCCTCACGATAATAAGTTATTTTAACTTGATCTCCAATTTTAAATTTTTCTAGGGTATTATAAATTTCTGAGAAATTATTTACTTCAATATCGTTAACTTTTGTAATGACGTCCCCAATATAAACTCTTCCACGCTCATCTTCCTGCATTCCTTGTAAACCAGCTGCAGCTGCCGCACCTTCAGGATCTATATAACTAATTGGTACACCTTCTTTTCTCCAAAAATGTCTTTTTACATTGTCGGGTAGAATTCCAATTCCAAGGGTTGGCCTAATAACTTTTCCGTATTGAATAATTTGAGGGGCCACTCGAGAAATAATATCAACAGGAACTGCAAATCCTAAACCGGCACTTGATCCAGAAGTAGAAAAAATAAGAGTATTCATCCCAATTAATTTTCCACTTGAGTCAAGTAGAGGTCCACCTGAGTTTCCTTGATTAATTGCCGCATCAGTTTGGATCATTCCGTGAATTTTCACACCACCAATCCCGTCAATTTTTCTCTCAAGTGCTGAAATAATACCTTTACTCATTGAGTGATCAAGTCCGAAGGGATTTCCAATTGCAATGGCCATTTGACCAATTTGCAAATCCCCAGAAGCCCCAGCTGTGATAGGGACTAAAGTTTCAGGCATCTCAACTAATTTTAAAACAGCTATGTCTTTTGTTTTTTCTCCGCCAATAAATTTTGCTTTATATCTTTTGGGATCATTGTGGAAAGTAATAAGAAATTTTGTTGCTCCTTCAGCTACATGGTAATTTGTAACGATATGACCTTTTTTATCCCACACAAATCCAGTACCCGATCCTTGTGGAACTTCGACGGTACTAAAAAAGAATCCACCACGTGTTGAAATATTTGAAACACTTACTACTGAAGGAGCTACATTTTGATAAATTTCAATTGTTCTCTTCTCTACCTCTAGTAAGTTTGCATGTGAATTCAGACTGAAAAATAAAACAGTTAAAATAGTAATCGTGATTGTTTTCATTTATTCTCCTTCACTATGTATGATATGCTCTAATCGTTTTATTTCAAGGGTTTGCCCTGTCAAAAAATGTTAAACTATTGCAAATTTTATGTTAAAGTATTGAAATTATGAATGATTTATCTATAAAGTATCAAAATCGTACAACAGGGCTAATAGAGACTGAAAAGGTCTATGGAGATAAAGTTCTTAAATTTATCTACACAAATCCTATTGGAAAAAGTCTTTCCTCTTTTATTACTAAGTCTAGTTTTTCCAAAATATATGGAAGTTTTCAAGATTCTTATATAAGCCGAAAAAAAGTAAGACCATTTATTAAGAATTTTGATATTCCAATAGATGATTATGAATCAGGAAGTATTAAAGCGGAAGATATTAGAGATTCTTATACTAACTTTAATGAATTTTTTATTCGTAAATTTAAATCAGGAAAAAGAGAATTTGTCTCAAACTTAAATCAAATGCCTGCTCCTTGTGAAGCGAGATATCTCGGTTGGAATGAAATAACAAATGATCAAGTTTATCCAGTAAAGGGTGAATTTTTAAATGCCAAAGCATTATTAGATAACCAAGAGATTGCCAAAGATTTCATTGGTGGACCACTTTATATTGCAAGACTATGCCCCGTCGATTATCACCGCTATCATTATCCAGATGATGGAAAAACTTTAAATAGTTATACTATCAATGGAGAGTTTTATTCAGTAAATCCGATGGCCTTGAGATTTAAAGGTGATATATTTATAAAAAATGAGAGAAGAGTTAGCATACTTGAAACAGAGAACTTTGGTAAGCTAGCCTATATCGAAGTGGGTGCAACTTGTGTTGGTAAAATCATTCAAAGCTTTGATGAAAAACAAAATTTTAATAGAGGCGATGAAAAGGGATATTTTCTTTTTGGTGCATCAACAGTAGTTGTTCTAGGTGAGCCAGGGAAATGGAAATTATCTTCAGACATAGTTGAAAATACTAAAAATCAAATTGAAACCTATATTAGAATCGGTGATTCAATTGCCGATCGTACTATAAACTAAATTCACAAAAGATTGGAAAATGATCACTTGGATATTTTCCGAATTGATTATCTTTAACTAATTCAAATTTATCAGCTTTGAGCCTTTTATCTAAAAGTATCCAGTCAATTCTAGAGCCACTAGGATTGTAACCAGTAAAAGGGTGATGAGTCGTTTCCTCAGTGAAATAAAAGTTATACCATGGATCATATAAGTCAAATGAATTCAGTAGATAGCTATATACAAAAGATTTAGGGTTGGAGTTAAAGTCACCACAGAAAACGAGGTATTCATTGCGAATATATTTTTTAATCTCTTTTACTAAAACTTGAATTTGATCATTTCTTGTTTCATCTAAAACATGATCGAGATGAGTATTAACTAAAAAGAATTCTTTTCCAGCATGAGAGAATTTTAAAAATGTAGCAAGTCGCGGAAAAGATGAATTGAAATTTAAACTACCCGCTTGATAGGGTGTTTTAGATAGCCAAATATCATTACTAGCGATTTTATTAATTAAATTAGTCTTATAAATAGTGGGATACATTCTTTCACTGATAAAAGCTCTATGACCATCAACAATATTCTGAGAAAGAAGAGAATTTAAATCAAGAAGTTGAGGTCTTCTTCCTTCTTGAGTACATAAAATATCTGGGTCGTATTTATTGATAATATCGACAAGTATTTTTTTTCGATGAGGCCAATCGTTGTTGGCATCTTTGCTATTTTGGAATCGAATATTAGAACTCATGATTTTTATCATGCTTTATATTCTCATATTCATAGCTATAAGAAAAGAAAAGAGGGGATTTTACTCCCCTCATAATTTAAAAAATATCAAATTTAAAAATCTCATGGGGAAAGAGATTGATAATTTTGAAATATGAAATTTTGAGAATATCATTAGAATATTTATTGCGATCAGTTTTGACATAATATACTCCAGTTCTCATAGTTAAAATATTTTTTGATTTATTAATCATAACTTTAAGATTCTTTAAACCAATAGGAAGTTTGATAACTAATTTTAATAAATCATTATTATTTTTGTCATCTATTCGGTGTAATTTTACTATATTTTGTTTTTCTAATTCATCTAGACTAATCCATTGATTATTTAAAAATAGTAAAATTCTTTCAAGATCATTAATTTGTGTGAAATTTGAGATTTTTTTTGAGTTTTTAATACTTCTAATCATATGATACTTACCGATACTTGGGTAAAAAGGAACAGTTACTTTAGGCATCCCATTTTTTCTGTATTCATTAAACTCAAACGTGTCTTTTGTTGTTTCTATTGAAAGATGATCTATGTTTTTTTCTGAAAAAGAGATCTCTTTAACCATAGATTGATTTTGATCAGTAGTTAAAAGATTAAAGCTTTTAACTTTATTATATTTCACATGATCATTTTTATCTATGTCGCTAATGTAAAGTAGAGTATAAGCAATCCCCGCAGTAGGAGTAAAACTTAAATGATCTGAATCTGTGCCTATAGAATACCACTTTCCGCTATTAAAATTATTTAAATTAAGTAACGATTTAATTTCACCAGAACTAGTTATATTACTATTTTCTAGTGTCTTAAGATAATCACTAATACTATGTTTGATAGAGATATATTTTGTAAGTGTTTTATCTTTTGTAATGATATTTAATTTATAAGTCTTTTTTTGCAATTCATTTAAAATATCCTTGAAGTGAATATCTTTATCTATACCTTTTATTTGGTAAGTAAGGTCAGTAATGGCCAGATTAATGTCGCTTTTACTCATTAATTCATTTTCTATTTCATAACCATTTAGAAAAGAATGGAAATTTTTGGTAAGTGAACGAGTGTTTATATTTCTAGAAAGGTTAATTTTGTCTCCATTGCTCTCGTCAGAAATAAGGATGTTTTGTTTTGTATATATATTCTGATTGTTTCCTTTTAGAGAAGATTGAATTCTCGATATATTATCAAAACCTTTTTCAGCTTGAAAATTTAAATGGTAACTAAAGTTCATTTGAAAATCGTTATTTGTGCCCCAGTTATCAATCCATGATTTATTTAGTAAGTAGGTTTCAGAATTCCAATCGATCATATTAAAAGATTGATATTCATTAAAGGGATTAATTATTGATCCAAGGAGATCCTCTCTTTGAGTTGAAATATATTTTAAAGCTTTAGTGTAAATTTCTGACTGGCAATTCTTATTGTTTTCTATATACTCTCTTCTTACATTTTCTTGGTTAATTGGATTTGTATATTCTAGTTTTAAATTCCCCTCACGACATATTTCAATATTAGGTACATTTGCTACCAAGGGATTAAGAGAATTTATTTTTTCAAACTCATCACTTAACCCATCACCGTCAGTATCTATTCCAGTATTGATGGTTTTTATACTTAGTATTTTTTGCTTTTGGTTTTTTTGTTTATTGTCTAAACCGCACGAAACGATTAAGACAAGTTGTAATGCTATTAAAATTTTCATTTTTATTCTCCTTAAAGATTATTGATAATATTTTGATATTTATTAAAACCCCAAAAAATGTAAGATTTCTCATTGGTATTAAATTTTTGTTTTCTATTTTTTGAATTTATTTCAGCTAGAAAGGACTCTAAGCTTTTTAACATCGCTCCAAGTAAAATTTCATCATCATTATTTAGATACACTTTTTTTAATGCAAAGTTATCCTTACTCTCATAAATGGAATCTTCAATATGATTCTCAATTAATCGTGTAAATTCACCTGTAAGGGATTCTTTCGAGTTAATATAGTTTACTTTTCTTCTATCTACTTCTTGATTTATAAAATATTTATTTCCTTCTATACTGATAAGGTTTTTAGCGCAAAGTTGATTTAGGCAATTATGCGTTATCTTTAAGTCTAACTTTAAATCTTTTGAGATAGATATAATGTCTTTTTCAGATCTATTTAAAGATTCAAGAATAAATCGTTCTAGATTGGTTATTCCAATGTACATCTTCTTCTCCTAAGCCATTCTTTCAAAGCTTGAATAGCTTTCAAAGGTTGATGATCGAAGAAGCTCAGACTGGATTTCTCTTTGAATTTTAAGAAATAAAATTTTCAACTTTTTATCAGGAAAAAGACTCATGGCCTTTTCACTGATAATTTTAAAGTTTTTCTGAGAATCGCTTTCAATTGCTTTCTGCTTATTTAATTTTTCAAAAATTTCATATTCAGAAATTTTCAGTTCACTCCCATTAAGAATTCTAAACGCTCTTGTTTGCTGAATCCCAGTGAGTTTAGAAATCTCATGGTAAGTTAGATTGGGATAATTTCTTTTAAATTCACTTAATACAGTTTTTTGTAGTCTCATAGTTATTACCTTCCTTTTTTTTAAGATAATAATTCTAAAACAAGTAGATTTGTGGTCTAAAAGGCTGATTGCTCTGAAACGGTCGAATCCGTTTTTAAAAGTTAACAATAGGGGGGTAAGTGGCTGAAATTAAATAAGAAAATAATACATATCGTTTTTAAAAAATAGAAAGCAATTAGCCGTTATTACCAATTGCTTCAACTGGACAAGCAGCGAGAGCATTTTCACACTCTTCAAGTTCTTTTTCCGATTGCGGCTGCTTTGAGACAAATGCATGGCCATCTTCATCATTCATAGCGAAGAAATTGGGAGCTTCCATCACGCAAGCATCACAAGCAATACATTGATCATCAACGTAGTACTTGCCTTGTGCATTTTGCTCCCATTTTGCTTCTTTATCGGCCATTATAAAAACTTTGGATAAGTCACAACTTTAGCATTATCAGTTAAAAATTTAACTAACTTAGTTCTAAACTTGCTTTGGTAATCTTGTTTTTGAGTTTTATACTCTTCTTCAAGCTTTTTCTTTTCGTCTACTTTTTTATCTTCAACTTTAGCATACTTTAAAGTTTTGATAATTTTAGCTTCAGATTCAGTAGAGAAATCAAATAGATTATCTTTTGTTACATCATTAAAAATTTCTCCAACTTCTTTATCAGATAGTGGAATGCTTTCAAGTCTTTGGTCGATAAGATTTAAATCAGTATTTTTTTCTAAATAAGTGATTCCATACTTATCTTTAAGAGACTTTACTGATGAAAAGCTATTTTTTTCAAAGCTTTTGTTAATATCAGCAACAACTGACTTGAAAAAATCATCTAGTTCTTTATTCTTAGATTTTCTAAGAGCATCTTTTGCTAAATCACTTTTTACAGAATCAAATGACTTATTATTCGCAGCTTTTTTATCTGTTACTAAAATTAAATGATATCCAAACTTTGATTTAACAGGTTCTGAAACTTTCCCTTTAGCTAAACTAAATGCCATTTTTTCAAATGGAGGAACCATTTGTCCTTTTCCAAAAAAGTTTAAATCCCCACCCTTTGAAGCGGAACTATCTTGAGAGTGTTCTTTGGCTTTAGCTGCAAAGTTTTTAGCAGTTAAACCTTTTTGAATTTCTTGAATTTTCTTTAAAGCAGCAGCTTGAGCTTTTTCATCATTTTCGGGAGCTTTAATTAGAATGTGAGATGCTCTAACTTGCTCTTTTGTCTGATATAAATATTTTTTTGAATCATATTCTTTTTTAATATTTTCTAAATTAGCTTTATCACTTAAATAAGCAGTAACTTCTTTTGAAGGAATTTCCAGTTTAGATCTCAAAGATTCTTTTGAAAATCTTACAGCATAAGAAGTTAAGTTTTTATCCTTTACCTCCGTATAAAATTTAGTGAATCCTGTAGAGACGTAATTTGTATTATTGATTATTTTTTCAATCTTACGAACTTTTAAATCAGTTTTAACGTTCTCTTCAAAAGTTTCAGTAGAGAATCCATTAAGTTCAAGTAGTCTTTTATAAGTAATTAAATCAAATCCACCATTTTTACTAAAGTAAGGCATTTTCTCAATTTCATTAACAACTTCTTTTTTGCTAACTCCAATTGAAAGATCTTCAGCAAGATTTTCAATTAATTTCTGATCAATAAGTCTTTTTAATACAGTTCTCTTCACACCAAATTGTTCAATTTGTTGAGCATTAAGAGCTTTCCCACCAAACATTTGTTCGTAGAATTTTAACTGTCTTGAAAGAGCTCTTTGATAGTCATCAAATTTAACTGTGTTTCCATCTACGGTAGCAACACCGTTACCAGTTCCTAGAAACTGAATATTACTTTGAAACCCTGTAAGTACGAAACTTAGGATTATTACTGCAAAAATACCTAGAACGAGGAACGATCCTACTTTTGAGTGAAACTTCATATTATACCTTCCTTTGGTTTAGTCTTAGGGGATGAACGTTGATTTTATTTTTTGTGATTTGGATTGGCAATATATTATATAGAGGGTAAACTTGAGGAGCACTAAACTACGGATTGGACAAGGGGCAGCATTGAATTTAAACGTTCAAAATACTTCAACTAGCAAGTATATTAGTTATTCGATTGTATTCATTATGTGTTTCTATAGCATCGCAACACTAAATTTAGAACTTGAGAGTCCTTCTCCTTTTAAATCTTTTCTGGTGAGCGTTATAGCTCCAGTTCAAGAAAAAGCAACCAATATGAAGGTCGGCTTTTCCTCATTTTTAGATCATTACTTTTTTATCGTTAATACCAGCAAAGAAAATGTTCAGCTCAAGAAAAAATTGAGTGAGTTGGGAAATAGAATTTTTATGTTATCAGAAATTCAAAAAGAGAATGATCGATTGAAACAACTTCTTGAGTTTGGAAAGTATATTGAGAAAAGAAAAATTTTGGCCCAAGTAATTTCGTGGGATTCAGAAAATGAATTCAAGATAGTAAGAATAAATAAAGGTGAAAGTAATGGTATTCAATTAAGATCTCCCGTTATAACAATGGATGGATTAGTCGGATATGTTGTAAGTCTTACAGATGATTATGCAGATGTTATGACTATCTTGGATCAGAATAATAGAGTAGACGCTATTATCTCTAGTACTCGTTCACATGGAATAGTTGAAGGACTCTCAAAAAATAGATGCCACATTAAATATGTTTCTCGCGCTGAGCCTATTGTAGAGGGTGATACTGTTATTACTGCAGGGCTAGGGGACATCTATCCCAAAGGAATTAAAATTGGATCAATTTCTAAAATAGAAAAAGAAAGTTACGGAATCACTCAATATGTTGAATTATCACCAAGTGTTGATTTTCAAAGACTAGAAGAAGTTGTTGTTTTATTAGATTAAGGGAAGTATGAATTCAAAAATTGGTCAACAAGTTCGCTCATTAGTACTCACGCTATTGCTATTGATAGCTTTTAATATCATTTCTACGGTTATGTTTAATGGTGCTTCATACTTTGATTTCAGGATGGGTATT
The DNA here is from genome assembly GCA_964352945.1 of uncultured Bacteriovoracaceae bacterium. GTDB lineage: Bacteria > Bdellovibrionota > Bacteriovoracia > Bacteriovoracales > Bacteriovoracaceae > CAYGTU01. Next base: position 6,085 of record CAYGTU010000051.1, on the reverse strand, counting down.
CATGTTTTAATCGTTTTATTTTTAGCATTTAGAATGAATATTTCAACACTGCCTTATATTATCTTTTTTGTGGAATATGTTCATGCGGCCTTTTCCATCGAAGGTTGGGCGATTGGTACTTTAGCGGGATTAATAATTTCTATAATCGTAAATTATTTAAAAGACTTAATTCAATTTACCTCAGCATTAACAATAATGATTATTGTTCAACTCTTCCAAGTGGTTTGGTTTTTAATAGTCGGAGCTATTTTTGGATTAAAAATGGGGAATTTAAATTTCTTTAATAATACATTTAGATATTTTCTCTATGAAAGTATTATCTTATCAATAATGGCACCAATAATTTTTAAAATACTTTCTGTAATCTGGGGTAGTGACAAACTCGGTGATAGTGTTGAGGTTTAACTAGAATGTTAAATGAGCAAGAACTAATTGCCATTCACAGACAAAGAGCTAATACAACCGCACAAATTATAATATTAGTGTTTCTTTTTATTTTATGTAGGCTTTGGTATCTGCAAATCTATAAAGGAGATATTTTTCATAAGTATTCGATTCAAAATAGGCTACGTGAAGAAATTGTAAGGGCCCCTAGAGGGATGATCTATGATAGAAATGATGAGCTATTAGTAGATAATTCTCCTCGCTTTGATGCCTCTATTACAAGACAGTATTTTAAAAATCCAAAAAAGACTTTAGCCAAATTATCAAAAATATTAGATATGGAAGTTTCAAGTATTGTTAAACTTATTAAAAAACACTCTTCTGAAGCAAAATACCGACCTATTATTATTAAAAAGAATATTACGCGAGATGAAGTCGCAAAAATAGAAGTTAATTCAAGTGAGCTTCCCGGCGTAAGTGTGGAAACATTTATTTCAAGAAAATATCGAGATCAAGATAGTGGTGCCCATTTACTTGGATATATTTCTGAAATTTCAAGAGATCAAATTCCTAAATTTTCAAAAAGAGATAGCGTTCCATACCACTCGGGAGATTTTATTGGACAGTTTGGTCTAGAAGAAAGAATGGACTCCTTCTTAAGAGGAGAGAATGGATACGAGTACGTAGAAGTAGATGCAGGTGGAAGAAAAAGAAAATATATCAATACCGATAATCTTTTTGAAGGTGTCGAAAATCATCCTTCAGTTCCTGGGAAAAATCTCAAGTTAACCATAGATAGAGATTTACAGTTAGCAGGGAAAAAAGCGTTAGAAGGTAAAGCAGGTGGAGTAGTAGCTCTAGATATAAGAACAGGTGAAGTTTTGGCCATGGTTTCAACACCTTCATTTTTACCAAGTGAATTCTCTAAAGGTTTAACTAGTGCTTACTGGGCTTCACTAGTTAATAATACAAAAAATCCTTTGAGAGATAGAAATATTCAAGAGCATTATTCTCCTGGGTCAACTTTCAAACCTTTTACAGCAATAGCTGCTCTTGAAGAAGGTGTTATTGATCCTGATTCAAAAATTCGTTGTCACGGAACTTTAAAATTAGGTAATAGGACATATCACTCTTGGAAAAAATATAGTAAAGAAAAGGTTGATGTTGTTGGCGCTTTAAGAGAATCATGCAATATTTTCTTTTGGACAGTTACAACTAAGATGGATATCGATGTACTGGCAAAATACTCAAAGCTTTTTGGCCTTGGTGAGAAAACGGGAATTAATTTACCAAGAGAAGTTTCAGGTTTAATTCCTACAAAAGAATGGAAACACAAAAAATATGGAAAACCTTGGCAACAAGGTGAAACACTTTCATGTGCAATTGGACAATCATTTATTTTAGCTTCCCCTCTACAATTAGCTACCGCTTATGCAGCAATTGCTAATGAAGGAAAAGTTTTCAAGCCTTATGTTGTTAGTGAAGTTTTCTCGAATTCTGGACAGACGATTAAAAAATATTCTCCAACCTTACTTTCTGAATTCAAACTAAAAGATTCAACTTGGAAGGCCGTCAAACGCGGACTGTTTGAAGTCGCTAATGACCCAAAGGGTACAGCATGGTACAGAAAAGGCTTTGGTAATAATATGGCAGGGAAAACAGGAACCACTCAAGTTGTCGCTTCTTCAGCAGATAAAGTCTATGATAAATGTGAAGACAAAGAATATGATCAAAGACACCACGGATTATTTGTAGCATTCGCTCCTTATGAGAATCCGCGTATTGCCGTAGCCTCAATTGTAGAGCATGGTTGTCATGGTTCAAGTGCAGCAGCACCAGTTGTAGAAAGAGTTATTAATACTTATATGCAGAAATATGAAAAAGAAATTTTTGATAAATATGAACCAATAGAAAAAAATGCTTATTATACCTTTCTTAGAAATGCTCGTGAGAAGGCTAAACAAAAAGAAGAGGAAGCTGTAGATGATTAAGCTAAGAGAATTTCTAAAAAAATATGATTTTATATTTTTTCTATTAATGTTAGTTATTTTTCTAATTGGAATCTTTAATCTGTATTCAGCTACTCACGCTAAAGTTGGGTCGAATCTTGCCACAATTTATAAAACACAAATGATGTGGTTTGGTGTCGCTACCTTTGTGGGAATAATAATTAGTCTTGTCAGTCCTAAGAATTTTTATCGACTATCCTATATGGTTTATGTCATTAATATAGTATTTCTCATTCTAGTGCTACTTCTCGGAAAAAAAGGAATGGGTGCACAGCGATGGCTTGTACTTGGACCTTTGAGATTTCAACCTTCAGAGTTAATGAAAATATCTTTGGTACTGGCCCTTTCCCGTTACTATTCACAGGCTAACCCTGAAAAAGAAATGTCACTTAGAGATTTAATTTTTCCCGGATTATTGACAATAATTCCAACAATCTTAATTGTTCTCCAACCCGATTTAGGAACTGGTTTACTTTTGATTTTGATATTTTTAATTTTAACATTTTATAAAAGAATTAAATGGAAATCAATTGGAACACTCGCCATAATTGGATTAATTGGTGGTTCGTTAATGTATAGTTTTGGGTTAAAGGAATATCAAAAAAGAAGAATTCATACATTTATTAATCCTTATTCAGATGCTAAAGGCTCAGGGTACAATGCCATTCAATCTGAAATTGCAATTGGATCTGGACAATTTTGGGGCAAAGGATGGAAGAATTCCTCACAGGCTTCTCTTTCGTATTTACCGGAAAATCACACCGACTTTGTGTTTTCAATTTTTAACGAAGAACAAGGACTCTTTGGTTCAATAATTCTTATATCTCTTTATGTGATTCTGCTCTTAAGTTTTATTAAGCTATCTGTTTCAGTGACAAAGTTTTACGATTCAGTTCTCGCGATTGGATTAATGTCTATTTTCTTTTGGCATATAGTAATCAATATGGGCATGGTTATGGGGCTTCTTCCCGTCGTAGGTTTACCACTTCCTTTTATGTCCTATGGTGGTTCCTCCTTACTTACTTTTGGTGTTTGTATTGGTGCTGCGACATCTTTGTCTAATTCTCGAAATTTATTCTAATTGCTGGATAGTCTCAGACATATAAGTTTTACAATGCGACGCATTATTTCGTGATTTTATACCCATTTTTGCTACAATAATTAAAATTCAATAACTGAAGAATTAAGGATAGAAAATGTTTATAAGATTATTACTTTTAGCTGCTTTAACAACAATATCATTTAATTCTTTTGCTATAGAGAACAAGAACATACGTATAAACAGTGACTTAACTAAGAGTATGTGGAATTCTGGCCTTGAATCAAGTGATTCTGTAGATGTGCAAAACTATGAAAAGTACCTAAATTTTGTGGATAAATTCGAGAAAAAATTCATTGATAGAACACAATCCTATTCACCCGAGCTAAAAAAAGCACTTTCAGCACTAAACTAGAATTTAGTCCTAATTAAATACTTTACAACTAGTCTCATTCTGATACTATTAATTCATGAACCGCTTAAGTAATATTGGAAATTTACTAAAAAAAATTTATCGAATTTACAGTCAATCACTGCTTTCGATGCTTAAAGACAGAGGTTTTAGTGATCTTAGGGCAAGTTTTTTAGAAATATTGAGCTTTCTATGTGAAAGTGAAGGTGCCTCTATAAAAGAAATCGGTGAGTCATGTGGTCTTAAAAAACAAACAATGACTAGTCATTTAAATGAACTTGAAAATAGAGGTTACATTAAAAGAACAACAGGACTAGTAGATAAAAGAAAGCAAAAAATATTTTTAACCGAATATGGTGAGAAATTCAAACTAACTCTTATTGATGTAACTGCTGAACTTTCTGAAATGTATGTTGCAAAAATTGGTGATGTTGAACTTGAAAGAGTTGAACATACACTTTCAAATTTCCATTCTAATTTAAATTAAGCAGCTTTTTGGTTAGAAGATTTTTGAGATTTAGGCCAATACTTATATCCACCAGAAATATTATTAATATTAAAATATCCAAGTGAATTTAAGTAATCACAAGCTAAAACTGATTTAGTCCCATCTTCACTAATAATATAAATAGGAGTTATCTTATTTAGTACTTCAGGTAATTTATGATGTAATTGTTCAAGTGTCGCTTTGATTGATTTTTTAAATTTCACAGGTGCAAAAAATTTACTGTCAGATACATCAAGTAAAATATATTCATAATCTTTCATCCCTAAAATCTGCTTAGATTGTGTAGGAGACAAATCATTATAAGTAGAAAGATCCATCAAAAATGTATCTGAAATCAGATCATTATTTTTAATTCTGCATAAATGATTTACAGTTCTTTTTTCTAGAAGATCAATTTTTTTCTCTAGCTTAAGAATGAAACTCTCAATCCTAGTTAGATTTTCATGAATACCATTAATTTGAAAAGATATATTGCTTTCAACTTTTTTCATCTTTTTTATTATATCAATGAGTATATTAATCTAGAATGTAGGGTAAATTATACCAAATTGAATGTGCCCAATAATAACCGATGTAAGTAGTGAACTAGTGAAATAGGTTGCACCTTCATAGATACCATATCCAATAGTAGGATTTTCTTTAATGTTTTCAATGAAGTAGTGATTTGTAATATGAAAAACCTTATGAATTCCAAAGATGAACATAGGAAAAATAAGAATAGCTAGAATAATTGATAGAATTACTTGGATACCGTAGGTTTTTACTTCATAGTGAGTTTGGCTATAGGCCATCGTTATCAGATGAGTACATCCAATGATAAACCCCATATAAGAATAAGCTATAGATGAATTCATTTGCATCATTAATCTTTTGAAATTTAATTTAGTAAAATAGGCATAAGCTTTAATGGCAAATCCAAATAGCACTAGAGCGAATAACCAAAACATAATTAATAAAATAAAAGAAAACTCTGATTCAGCAATTACTTTACTAATAATAAAAGCGAGGGAAATTGAATTGGTAAAACTTACAATTGAGTAAGTCATATTTTTTCTTTTTAAAATTTCATCAACATAAATAAAATCTGAAAGTGCGATACTTTCAATTATATAAATTGAAAATAAATAGAGGCATACACTGACAACCCCCCAAACTGAAAAATGAAAGATACTTAAAGCAAGCCCATTAGCTTCGTTATATTCTAAATTAGAAAAAATTAAACCAATCCCAATAAGCCTAGCAAACATATGGAGTGTATCAGCTGAATTCTCTGAGGGATTAAAATTTTTAAAAACTTGTTTTTTTCCTGAGGGGTATATTACAGCATGAGCGTACTTATAAACTACTAACAATAACGTAAGTATAATGGCAAAAATAACACGAATAATTAATTTATCTATAATATCATTCATAATTTATTCTAATCGAATTTTCGAAAAATTACTATTTGTATAGTCATTTATCAGGTTTTTAAAGTCTATTTGCGTTTCTTTTAATTTATTAAAATAGCTAGGGAAATTCGTTTGTGTAACTAATCCTTTTGGCCCAAATTCTTTGTTTAGACCATAAAAGACTTCCTTTTTTTCAAGAGCAGAGTATGCAGCTTTATAAAATTCTTTTGTAGGTCTAAATTCTCCCCATCCAAGTTCAGAAGGTAGGTCTCTATATGTTCTATAAAAACGCCAAACTAAATTTTTTTCAGATCTTTTCCACCAACCAAAACTCGATTTATT
>CAYGTU010000050.1:0-16946 GCA_964352945.1 uncultured Bacteriovoracaceae bacterium | reverse complement strand
CCGCACCTTCGCCATGCGAGTGCGTCTGAAGTCAGACATGATGATAAGACCTGCTCTTCAGGCTGTACTGTAACGGTAGAAGTTTGGGTTGAGGATGTTGATACAGAAAAGTTCTTTGAGTTCGTTCAGGCCGAAGAAAAGGCCCTATTAGATGATGTTAACTGGGATGCCGCTGAAGCTGAAATAGATCTTAATGCTGAAACCGCGATTTGTCCTGCATGCACGAGTGAATTTAGTCCTAAAACAGGAGAATGTTCAACTTGTGGTTTAAGATTTTTTTAATCGATACTATGGAAGTGCAAAGTCAGCAAGTGTTAGCCTAGATCTAGCTAGACCGTTAACTGTACCAACATAAACATACCCATCAGAACCTATAATAATTTTTGAAATTTGATTATCAGGTAAACCATCTGAAGTAGTAAATGTTTTAAAGCTAATTCCAAAATCAGGTGTAACTGCTATACCTTCATTACTACCAGAGATTGTTAAACCAAGAGCTGATGATGCTACTATTGAGTTGGTTTTTTTATCAGTAAATGGAATCACTATGGTTTGGCTAAAAGTAATAGGTAAGCCAATAATTACTGAAGTATATGGAGCTCTTATAATTTGCGCATCTGAAGCTAAATACATATTTCCTGAAGAATCAGTAAAAATATCATTTATAATTCCACCAGTAGTACCAGTTAAAAGGGATCCAGCTGGAAAGTTATTCAAATCTGAAGAAGTACAATGACCACCATTATCAAAAGAAGTGTAACAGTAACCATCTGAAACAGGATCATAAATTATTTTTGAAATTTTATTACTTACTAATCCCGTACCTGTTGTTTTTGCATCTTCAACAACTAAAAACGAATCAAAAACACTTTCGAGACCAACGCTTTCATAATAGAAAATACCGTTATTAGCAGTTGAGACATAAATATCGTTAAATTCACTTGATAAAATATCTGTCACATTCACTGATGTATTTGATAAAGTCTGATCTGCAATTTTTGGATAAGTAAGTCCATTGGCATCTAAATAACCGAAGGCCCCAGCATAACCACCATAATAAATTCTAGCATTTGGTCCACCGTTTGATAAATTATCATGGTGAAGTGCATTTACTTCATATGTAATTCCCGCTATGTCTTGAAATTCATTATATTCATCATTAATCGCATCATATACCGAATGAGAAATACCATCTTGGTGAGCAATAACTAGCTCTAAATCATCAACGATATCGTTAATTTTCTGGCTTGGTAATCCTTTACTGCTTAACACTGCAAAGTCATATTCGATCCAACCAAAAGAGTAATCTTCATAAACTGCTACCCCTGATCGCTCACTCGCTCCTAGGAAGTATGTGTCTTGCCCAGGTGTTCCAAATGGATCAGTGTGAATTGTAAGCGCCTTTATCTTAGGTGATCCACCATTAGGTAAGAGAGAAACATCTGTTACATATGACGTACCAGAAGAATCAGTAGAAAGTATAACCCCTTCCTCACCTGAAATTAATACAAAATCACTTACAGGTTTAATTTCCATATCTGTTAATTTAGATAACGTTAAAGATCCTAATGAAGTGATTAAACTACCAAGCCCTGCTAGATTTGGTCCAAGCCTTAATCCATTTTTAGTTAAGACATATGATTTTGATTCTGTAGCATTTTGTTTATACTTAATACAAACTTCACCTGTTAAATACTGTGCTTCAAAAGCTGTATCATCAACATCTCTTTGTGTGACTCCTTCATCAGTGCAATAAGTAACTTTAAGTGTTGAGTTAATACTTACATGATTCACTTTTAAGTTTGGAAGATCATCTGCTCCAGTACCTACCGTGTTAAACTTTACCCAAGATAGACCACCATCATCAGAAATAGCAGCTCCCATATCAGTTCCAACAATGACATACTTATCTTTTGCTGCCACTGAAAGTATATTGTCACTTGGAAGTCCGCCGCCTGTACTTGAGACAGTAAAAGTATTAAAACCTTTTCCATTTGTAGATATTGCTAATCCTTTATTTGTTCCAGCATAAATTGTTGGAGCATAAGTAACAGGATCAACATCAGCAAAAACTGTATTAATTTTATTTGAAGGTAATCCATCCGAAGTTGTCTTAGATACAAATCCACCGTTCATATTCATGGCCAGTGAATAAGAAAGCCCACCATTTGTAGCAATATAGATAACTCCATCTGGTGAGTGAATATCATTAACTTTATCAGAAGCTATCTCATCAAATGTTAATAGCCCTTGAGGAATAGTAACAAAAGTTGGATTCAATACTGATATTGTATGTGTTCCATATTCATCTAAATCTGTTTGATCAAAAGCCGTATCTATTAAAGTTAAAGTGATCGTTCCTTCTAAGAAATCTGTTTGATTAGTCGTTAAACTACCACTAATTGTAGCCGTTGTATTTCCAGCCGAAATTATTACTGATCCACTTGATAGATTATGTTGAGTTGGATTTGTTAAAGTCGATGATACTGTATACTGAATACTTATATCGTAATCTAAGATTGTGTCTATTTCAACTTTTGCTTGTATGCTTGAGTTATCGTATGACTGAGCTTGAAAGCTTGAAGTAAAATTCATCTTAGCTCTTGGTTCATCATCTGTTGTGTTATAAGTAAATGAATTAGCTGTAGGACTTAAAACCGCATTACATCCACCTACAGGGGAATTTAAAGATACGATTAGATTTTCGAGTAATTCAATCTTAGTATCTTCTTGCATGCTAATTGAAATAATTCCAGTGGTATCACCTGCTGGAATCGTTAAAACACCCGGTACAGCGCTGACATCAATATAATCATTGCCAGCTCCTTCAGTTGCAGTTCCTGAAAGTACATAGGGAATATTTATATCTAATCCACAAGCTTTAGTAACTTCAACAACTAAATTCTTTACAACATTTTGTTCAACAAAAGTTTCTGAAGGTGATCCAGGAATAAAAATTTCTGGAGGTGTATCATCATCTGTAACAGTCATGGTATGAATTAAGGTTGCTCCTGGAGAAGCATTATTAGTACCCGATATTGCGATATCTAGAGTTTCAGTTAACTCTAGTGCAGTATCATCTAATATGCTAAAACTAACAGAACCATTTAAGCTTCCCGCTGGGATATAGAGAGTATTAGCTGTAAAATTGTGATCCACAAATAAAGCCATATCTACAGAAGATACTGTCAGATTTAAACTAACATCTTTTCCACTTACTTGTGATAAAACTGCTTGAACACTTACAAGACCTGCATCTTCATTATAACTAGAAGTAGCTGTACTCCAATTTACAAGAGGAGGAAGGTCTTCATCTGCAATTACAATTTCATGTAAATTAACAGAACCAAGTGTTGCATTGGTAGGAGTTAATAGAGTAATAATTATGTTTTCATCGTATTCATCAGTTGAATCATTATCTACATTTATAATAATACTTTTGACTGTAGCTCCAGCTGGAATTACAACTGATCCCATCCCTGTTGCATCATTGAAACTTACACCTAAACCTTGAACAGTGTAATCTCTACCTATAGAGGTATATTTTGCTAAACCTGTAATAACGAAAGGAACTACCACTTCTAGTGAAGATGGTTGAGTTAATTCTAAATTTGCATAAGCTAAGCCGCCATTTTCAGCGATACCTTGAGAAGGCATTGAAAAATTAATTTCTTTTATTGGGCCAGATGTTTTATCAATTGAAACACATCCTGATGAAGAAGAGTCATAACAAACCTTTAAGAATTCTTCTTTAACACAAGATTGCAGTAGACCTACAATAAGCAGTAAAAATATATTTAACATTTTGCTCTTCATCTCTCTTAACAACCTCTCAACTTGCAATAAAACAGATCAACTGCCGTTACTCTATTTTATAACAGTACCTCTTTTTGGAAGTCCTCTAGTTATAACTATCGGAAAATATGTCTTTTTCTTAAGCTAGAAGAATACAACCTGCCTGAAATAGTTGGTATTTCTAAGAAAAACAAAGACTTAGTTTAATCATAAAGTATTTAATATTGGACAATAATAATCACCTAACGTACGGTAATTACATGGATAATAAAAAATTCTTTTTAATCTCTTTTCTTCCGGCCCTCGCCTATTGGTATTTAGAAGAAAATTACAACCTCAAAATTGCCCTTATAGGTGGGATCATTTTAGGAACACTTGAGTTAACTCTAGAGAAAATATTTACTAAACATATTCATGCTTTATCCAAAATGAATTTCTTTCTAATTATTGGACTGGGATCTATTTCACTCCTCGCCGCAGATGGAATTTGGTTTAAGTTGCAACCTTGCTTCACAGGAGTTGTGATGGGGACAATATTTTTTATTAATAATACTAAAGGTAAAAGCTATTTTTATGAAATAATGGAATCGATGAATAATCAAAATTTACCTAAGCCTTACATCATGATGTTAGAAAAGCATATGGGTATCTTTCTTTTCTTTTATGGTCTGTTCATGGCCGCAGTCGCTTTTAATTTAAATACTTCTCAGTGGCTATTTTGGAAAACGGGTGGATTTTATATCGCCTTTTTCATCTTCTCAATTTTTGATATTGTTTATATAAGAAAAAGAATTAAAAAAGATATGCTCTTCAATCAGATCTCAAAGTTCTAATTATATTTTTATATTTCAACAAAAATCTTAAAGTTAAAACCTACTAAGAGTGTTCTGTGAATTCTTCCTCCACCATTAAGATAGAGAAAATCAATAAAGCCAGCACCTTCTAAGTATTTAACAGGGCTGTAGGTAACGGTGAAATCGATAATTGAACCGAAGTTTTCTTTTTCTTTTTCTGCATTATCTGCATAGAACAAAATATTAGCTGAGGTATCAAATTGAACCTTGCGATCAAGTAAATAAAAGTAAAACTGTGCTCCTGATCCTAAAAAATGAAGTTTATTGTTTTTACTCCGAGGATTTTGATCAAAATCAAGAGATGTAAAATCGAGAAGTCGATGTCTATAGGTATAATAAAAATTTAAATTCTCAAAATGATTAAAATCCATTGCAGTAACATGGTAGTCTCGTATTTTATATTCATCAAAATAAAGGTCCATATAAGTTCCTGAAAATCTCCAGTGAACTGGATTATGAGAAGTTCCATAGCTAGCTTTTAAACCAAAATTTTTGACTGAAATCTTATCACCTTGAACACTAAAATCATCAAAACTTTCTTTTAAGGTCGATGATGCCACAGTATAAAAAGCCTCTACTCGGTACGAAGGTAAATAAAAATCAGGCATCTCCCTGCTTTCTACATGAATGACTTCTTTGTATGTTGATTTTAATTCATGAAGATCTATTTCATTACCAGGCTTTAATTTTTTCCAGTCCGTTATCTGTAAGTTAGCATTCTTAACTTTACGTATATATTCACCTACTTCAGATTCTTTTAAATGAGGTCCAGCTGTTTTACCAATAATGGCTTCAATTGTGTCACCTCTTCTTGTTTCATAAAGCCATTCTTGATCTTGTAAATCAATCTTTTCGGCAAAAGAATTAAATGAGCATAATAAAATAAAAAAAATGTACTTCATAAATACATTTTAGGGACTATAGAGCTAAAATTCTAGTTTTTTATTTAAGCATTGGATAAATGCCAGGGGCTGGAAGGTTCCAAAATTCAGCAAAGTCAAAGCCAACATAGTTAGTATGAATAAACATATTAGCATTGCTTAGACCTGTAGCGTAAGGAGAGCTCGGAATTCCTGAGATTGTCGTATCAAAATACAGATTAGTTCGAGTATTAAAACCTGATGTTCCACCAAAAATAGGGTCTTTATTAACACCAGAAGAATTTACTAAAACAACGTAAGAATTTCTATAGTCAGATTGCTTAGTAACATCACTATTATCATAACCAATCAATCCACCTATATTAACACTATTTGAAATATTCCCCATTACTGTTCCTCTAAAAGAACATTCTCTCATTTGAATATTATTTGCGAGTCCAACTAAACCACCAAGAGGAGAATTAGAACCAATTATATCGCCATTTGCTTGTACTTGAGAAATAACTGTACCTTTTGAAGCATTTCCAGTGATTGCTCCAAGGTTAGAAACTCCCGTCACTCTAACATTTGATAATCCAAGTATATTTCTAATTGAGGTAGCCGAGGCTTCACCAGCAACACCACCAACATTATTTTTCCCACCAAACACATCACCTGTGAAACTAGAGTCAATTACTACTCCACCATCAATAATTCGACCAACTATTCCTCCAGCTGATCCATCAGTTGCACTAACTGTGCTTGAAACAATAACATCTGATATGCTGACATTCTTCTCTCCAGAACCTAAAATACCACCTACCATCTGTTTACCTGAAACATTATAAGAATAAGTAATATTTAAAATTGTTCCTGCAGCTGCATTATAAGTTTCGGGATCTGTTCCATAGAGTTTATTTGTAATCGATCCAACAATTCCACCACAAGAAAAACCAGTACAGGTTACATTACTTGCCGCTGTTAAATTTTCGACAACGACACCATCTTTAGCTTGACCAATAATTCCACCAACAAAATTTTGCCCTGAAATTGATCCTGAGAAATTAGATTGATAAACATCTGTTAAAAAGCTTAAGCTACTATTTACAGAGTAAGCAAGTATTCCACCCACATGATCCATACCAGAAATAGGAGAGCTAACATTTACATTATCAATTATAGTATTATCTCTAGCATATCCGACAGCTCCAGCAACATAATTATTTCCCGATATTCCAGAACCGAGGACAATAGAATCTTCTAAAAGTAATTCTTTATAAGAGTATCCTACAAGACCTGCGACATAAGCTGTTGCATCTAAATCAACAGTTGAAATAACATTTGAAATAGTGAGGTTTTCTTTGTTATATCCAACGACTCCACCAACATATCGATCAGCACCTGCTACATATAACTGAACTTGAGAATTTGTAATCACAGTATCTTTTAAGTTACTTCCTATAAAACCACCAATATAATCGCCAGTTGAAATAATAGTACAATCACTATCAGAAGAATCAAGATTTAGGTTTACTGTTTTACCAAAAAGCCCACCAATATAATCATTCCCAGTAAGTAGAGCTCCTGAACAAGACAAATTGCTCGCAGTAACTTCCGCTCCCCAACCTGCAATACCACCTAGATTACTTCCGTTTGAAAGAACTGAACCACTAAATGAAAGTGTGTCCATTGTGATTAGTCCCTCTGTAAATGAAACAATTCCTCCGGCAAAATCATTGAGTGCATTTATTGTTCCTAGTGAACTTACGTTGTCAAAACTTATTCCATCATTTGCTGTTCCAACTATTCCGCCAACATAATTCTGCCCAGACACAGATACTGTAGAATTTATATCTTGAAAACTTACATAATCCTCAGCTAATCCAGTGATACCACCAACGTCAGAACTTAATCCTGATAGAGCAATATTTCCATAGGCGTTTATATTAGAAATTGAGTTTCCTTTTTGATACCCAGAAATCATTCCTACGTTACTTCCACTAGCACCTAGAATATTTATACTAATATTTATATCCTCAATTGTACCTAAAGAGTAAGCAGCAATCCCACCCACATAAATTGAATAATCTTTTAAATTTATTAATCCATCTAAATTTAAATCATGAATAATCGCATCTTCACCAAGATATTGAAATAAACCAATATGAGTTTGAAAAGACTCTGCAAGAATTTGTAAATTTAAAATTGATTTTCCATTTCCATCAAAGTCACCTTGGAAAGGATAACAGTTTGGAGAAAAATCATCGAACACTAGATCATTATCACAATCAAGCGGTTCTGTTTGCACATCAACTATATTTCCAATAGGAAGAAAAGTATTTGATGTTGTCGAAAGATCAATATTTTCTGTTAAGATATAATATTTATCAAAGAAATCAAGGTATTTATTCTGATCTGAAAGTTTATCTCTAAGACTATCTAAATGTTCTACTCTACAAATTTGAAAAGGATCACTGGCACTTCCATCTCCACCAGCAAATCCATTTTTATCTATGCTACATTCTTCTTCAAATTTAATTTTTGTATCTTCAATATATAGCTCTGTATTCGCGTAATAATCTTGATTACAACTTGAAAAAATTAAAATGAATGTCAGAAGATAAAGTATTCTTCGCATATATATATCCTACCCTAGTTATCGGTTACTTTTGTCGAATACTTAATGATTTTAGACGGTTATTAGAAAGTTTAATGTGATATTATTTACTTAGATTGAAATTCTTGCCACGAATAGCTGTCAAAGAGCTTAAGCTGCCTTAAATTTTGGCCAATTTTTTAAAATATCAGCTACTTCCATTGGTGCAGCTACGCTTAAAATATCTTTGTTTTCAAAAAGCCAATTAAGAATATCTTCGTTAATTTCTACAGTTGCTGCCCAAATCTTATCCCCATCGGGAGACATAACAATCGTAGAATTATCTAAAAATTGATATTTTGGATTCAAATTAATTTCTGATTCACTATGTATTCTTAAAATTAGTCTGACCGTATTATCGGCCATTGATCTTAGACTTGTTATAAAACTATCCACCTCAAAATCAGAATAAACTGGATTATATTTTGTCTCAGATATCGTTACATCTTGAAGTTCTGTGACTCTTAAATTTGAAAGACAATTATCTGAAATATCTTCACCAACAATGGAGAGATAAGAGTCTAAATGTATAAGCTTATGAGGGAATACCTCTAATATTTTTCCTTTAGCTAAAATGATATGCATACAGCTCTTAAGGAGTATTGCCTTCTCAATCGTTTCAATCTTTACCTTAAGATAATCAGATTTATTTACATGATTAATAACATTCAATGGCCCGAACAAATCACTTTTCTGAAAATCATCTTCTAAGCGACTTAGTGTCTTGGCAAATTCATTATGATAAGGCTTATCAAATAATGAAGACATTGCTGGAAAGTGAGCTTGAAACATAAGCCATTCACTTAAAGAGAATTTAATTTCAAATTGTGGAGGATTCTCTGGGGGTGACAATAAATAATCTTCACCTTGTTGCTCTAACTCAATATGATAATTAACTTCATTTAGAAAATTCAAAATAGATTTCAAATAAAAAGGAGTCACATTTAATTTAAAACAAAGTCCGCTAAAACTTTCTTTTTCATTTAGTTTCGTTAGAAATTCAATTGCCTGCCAGAACTTCTTATCATCTATAACTGACTTATTATCCATAAGTTACACCCTTTATTACCTGATATATCTAATCGGCTATTAAGTTCATTTCTTTAGTGTTTTTTTGGGCTAGATTGGGCATAATTGAATTATGTTTATTAAAACTGTGATGAAAAATCCAATACTTATAATGGGAATCCTAATGATTGGTATATTTATCAATCATTTATTGACCGGTAATACCAAAATCTTTTTTAATAAGAAATTTGATGCCTACTCTTGTGATGCTGTTTTAGTAAAGCTTAACAAAACGATTCCTGCAACTTGGAGTACGGGCTGTAATAAAAACAATCTTGAAGTTTCTATCGTTTATGATCAAACATTCAAAGAAGCCATCAATGTAAAGCCATTTCTTTACAGAGAGCTTGCTAATAATATGATTCGTATTGCAACAAATTCACCTTATGAAACTCTGGAAAGAGTACATATTGTAACAGTTAGAATAGAAAATCCTCAAATGCAGATCAATGCTGTGACTGAGGGTAAATTTATAACGAAATTATCAAATTTAAAAACTGAAAAATTTATAACTGAACATTTAAAAGCAACAGTTCAGGTTCAAGAAGTTATAAAGTAAATTTTGAATTTACTAAAATCACTCTATCATTTAACTGAAATTCATACTGACTAGCATGCAAACATAGTCTTTCAGCGCTCTCTCCGCCATAAATCTTATCTCCAATAATTGGATAACCCAGCTTTTGTAACTGAACTCTTATTTGATGTCTATGACCCGTTATTAAAGAGATTGAAAGTGTGGTCACATCTTTTTCTTTATCGTATGAAGAATGAGTTATTTCTAATTCTGCATGCTCTCCTTTTGGGGCCACTTTTACTTTTTTACTCATAGTATCTAATTTATGTGTAATAAGTCCTATTGGTTCAAAGTTGCCTTTTACTTTTGCAATGTATTTTTTTGTTTTGAAAAGATTTTTAAAATTAGATCGGAGTTGTTGAAATATCTCATTTGATTTTGCATAAATCAATATTCCACTTGTTTCAAAATCTAGCCTATTAACTAATCCTCGATTGTATTCATCTTTGTTTACATTAAGGAGTTCAGGTCTATGTAAACAAAGATAATTATGAAGTGAATTAGTATCTGTATATTTTTGGCAAACAGAATGTACAAGTGTTGGCTTATCAAAAGCTATTACATCGTTATCTTCATAGATTATGATGATTTCATTTGCAGTGTATGTAGGATTAATTATATTATTATTTACGAGATCAATTTCAAGTTCTAATTGATCTTTTTTTTTAAGCTTCGAGCTAATTCTTTTTTTGTTACATATTTTTTAATTTGTGATTTTGAAAATTTAAGATCAACTAAGAAGTCTTCTAGATTAGAATAATCATTCAATATACTTAATGAAATTTTATCTAACATCAACTTTTGTTCCATTTTTTTGCATATCTTGTTTTCTTAAAAAGAACTCTACTTTTCTATCTTCATCTCTAGTATTAGCACCTGTTACTTTGCTATCTCCATAGAATATTGGAATCATTCTTCTTGGATCTATTCCTCGATTACTTAAAACTTTTGATACAACCATTGCTCTTTTTGAAGATAGCTCAAGAGCATCTATTGATTTATCAAATGATTTTTCACCCTGAGCTGAAAACGCTTGAATGAAAAGCATCCACTTATTATCTTTTAAGAGATTTACTAGCTTTTCAAAAACTTCAACATTGATTTTTTCAAGATTGGTTGAACCTTCTTTAAAATATAATTTTTCTTTTACATTTACTTTAAGTCCTTCATTAACTTGAAACACATCCACATTTTCATCTAATCCATACTCTTTAAGTAAATATTTCATTTCAGTTAAGTCTTCTTCCGAATTTCGATTCATCTCATGTTTATCTAAAAAACCATCTGTTGTAAGAAAATCAATTGGAAATGGTTTTACAGGTTCCTGGCTATCCATCATTGTTGGAGAATCATCTGGAGACTTACCAGGACTTGGTACATCACCTAGCTTTGCCGTATTTCCACCAAAAGCTTTACGAATTGAACCTAAGGCCGATTCATATTTATTTACTTCTGTTTTTGCAAAAGAAAGTAAAAGAACGAAGAACGTTAGTAGCAATGTAACAAGATCTGAGAATGTTGCCATCCATGCAGGTAATCCCTTTTTACACGGCGGACATTTTACTTCTTGTTCAATATTTGGTTTATCATCATCTTCTTCAGCCACTTTAAATTTCCTTATTTAAAATAGATTTTTTTTAAGCTTCTGCTTCTTCAATAACTCTATCACCAGGTGGTAAAAAGGAATCTAGTTTTGCTCTAAGATTTTTTGGATTTTCCCCTGCAATAATTCCCATTATACCTGCAACAATAATGCTCATATTTGTTAATTCCATCTGAGATCTTATCTTCAACTTATTGGCCATTGGAAGTGCAAAAGCATTGGCAAGAACAGCTCCATAAAATGTTGTAAGAAGTGCAACCGCCATCGCCGGACCAATTGCCGAAGGATCAGATAAGTTCTGAAGCATTTGTACCAGACCAATTAGAGTCCCAATCATACCAAAAGCTGGACCATCATCACCAATACCAGAAACAATATCTACACCTTTTCCGTGTCTTGATTCCATTGCATCAATTTCTAATTGTAATTGCGCCATAACAAGTTCAGCTGGTTTATTATCTGCTGCCATTCTTGCAGCCTTCTTTAAAAATTCATCTTCTATTGGTTCTTTTTCTAATTCGAAAATAGATTTACGTCTAGCTATCTCTGAGAGTTCTTGAATTCTTTCAATTAACTTTTTTGGATCACTTGCTTTAAAAAAGAAAGTTTTCATCACGATTCCAATAAGAGAAGTTACTTCTTGCATTGGCCATTTGATAAAAGTAGCTGCAACAACTCCACCACCAACAACAAATATTGATGCAACATCGATAAAGATACTTAAGGGTCCACCAGACATAATTGATCCAATGATGGCGACCGTTACTAGGGCTAAACCAATGACTGTAGCTATATCCATAAAGCTTCCTTTTACATTCCGTTTTGATTATCACACTAAGTATCGGAAATTAGGGATTTAACTTAAAATTAAAATGATTTTACTTTAGATGGTAGGCAAAAATTTTCATTCTAAGAATTTAAAGAGAGCTAACCTACTTTCCTTAACTTATAGTAGTTTTCCCCTACTAATTCATCAACCAATTCTGAAAATGTTTTTTGAGATTTTTTTGATTTATCCTGGAGACCGACAATATTTATCAAGATATTGTCATTAGTTAAATTTCCACTCATTCTTTCAAATAAAACATAGAGTTGTTTAAATTTTGTAATTTCTGGAGTCTTCTTACTATTTTTAATTACATCTGAAAGTTGTTCTTCAAATATTTTCACTGTATTTAAAAAATACATGACTTCACTCTTTTTAATTGATTCAAACTGAGTCCAGCATTCTGCTAAAACTTGATCAATAAAAATATATTCTTTCTTTCTATAGTTGTTAGCAAACGCATCTACTAACATATAAAAATGTGAATGATAATTTTCTATAATATCCAAAGTTTCTAGAAATTTTCTATTTGATAACGTTAATTTGTTTGAGAGTCTCTTTTCCTTTACAACAAGAGAGAAATCTTCAAATTTATTAGCTAAATTTCCAAGAGGATAAAGATATCTAAAATATAGCTCAACTGTAATTGCCTCTTTATAAAAATCAAAAGCTTTTTGTAATTCAATACAACGTTTTTCAAAATTGAAAAATATAGTATTTGATTTTATAATCTCACTTTGAATTAATAAATGCTGGGTTCTCGTATTTAATTTATCCCAATACTCACCAAAAACAATATCCTTTAACTTACTACTACAAACCATATAGTTATAGGTATAGGCCCTGTTCGAATCAACCCATAATTCTTCTTTCCCAAAGCTTAGATTATCAAAAATTGGCTTATCCGTTTCTACTAAAAAACTAGTGGCTCGCTTTAAGTGCTGATCTTTAGCCACTTGTATATTTCCACAAGAGTATTCTCTCATTTTTTTATCAAAAAACTCCTGATCCTCTTGGTGGTTTACATCTAAGACATAAAAATCCTTTACTTCTACCCACTCTCGAGCAGTGAAATTTTCAAAGCACTCAAGCTTTTGTGAATTAAAGTTTTCGTTATTTTTTCCTGAGGGATTAGAAATAATACTTGAAATTTTTAAAGCATGAATACAATTTGTATCAGACATATAAAGCCTGGTCTCTACTGAATCTTCAACTTGCTGTTTTAGTTTTGCAATAATTTCACGATCTATGAGATGACTCGATAGCGGTATATAGCATTTCTTTTCAGACTTCATGGCATTTTTGATTTGAAACATTAAATCGAAACACTTGGAATTATCCCAGTTCAAAAATACGTGATATACATTATTGTTATTTTGAATTTATAAAGGCTCAGAGCTGGGGCACTCCTGGAGGGAATTTCTCTAATAAAAGTTGAGTGTTTTTATCCGATAATGGATCTTTTGTGAAAAAATTATCTAATCTTCAGTACTTAGCAATTCTCGGTCAATGAATTTGGCCATTAACTGCCTTAATTTATTTAAATCTATTGAGGATAAGTCCTGGTCAATATCACCAAGTAATTCATTCTTAATTATTTGAGCTGGAAAACCTGTTAGCTTTTCCAAAGTATCAAAAGTTATCTGATCACTTTCTTTGTCCATCTTCTTCCTTGATTGTTATGGAGAATCCGTTTCTCCGCTTTCTAGTCATGTGCATAAAAATCATATCTATTTGAAAAAAGGTGTGTCAAATTCGAAAACTAAGTGTAAGTTTTTATTAGAGAATCATTGAGAGCAATTACTCATATTATTTTGGACAAAATAGACTTAAAAAACTCTCTGTTTTAGCATTCATTTCATTAAATTCCTGCTCAGCTAAGCTCTTAATCGTTATCCCGCCTCCAGAACCATATTCTAAAGTTGATTTTATAAAATCTATTGAAGCACTTCTAATATTTATACTAGCGTAAAATTTATTTTTATCTCGTCTTAAAGTAGTTGAACAATAAAATCCACGATCATTTGACTCAATCGCTTTAATTATTTTTCTTACTCGTTTTTTTGGAGCACCAGTAATACTTCCACCCGGAAAAAGTGAACTTAAAATACTATAAAGTGAAATATTTTTGGAACAACTTAGACTTAATTCAGCATATTGATGGATTAATCCTGGAACTTCTAATGGCTTTTTACTGGAAAGAATTTTTGCCGTGGGTTTTTCTATTTGTGCTAAATCATTTCTAATAAGATCCGCAATCATATAGAGCTCTGCTTCATCCTTTTTAGAGTTAATTAATTCATTCCATTTTTCTTCAAAGGAATCATGCTCTTTATTATATTTAATTGTTCCTTTAATTGGCCTAGAAGTAATTTCAATTTTTTTTTCACCTAGAGTTAAATTAAATAGCGATTCTGGGGAGTTTGAATAATACATTTTATTAATCTCTGGAATGAAAGTTAAGTGAGCAAATTCACTTAATTTAGAAGCATTATTAATAAAATGATCTATAAAATCTTCGGGTGAGTTTTCAATTTGATATAAATATCTCTCTGTTAAATTAACTTGATAACAATTCCCTTCTTTAAGATGGTATTGCACTTTTTCAAACTTTTTTAAATAATCTAAATACTTAGGAGAAGATAATGGCGTTAAATGTATATTCGCTTTTTTATTTACTTCATTAACTGCTTCTAATTTCTCATAATTAATTTCGATCGCAAGAGCTGTTTCCTCATCGACATCACTTAAATCATAAAAGTTTAATTCATATAAAAGATGAATCACTTGAAAGTGTGATGCTTGTTCCCAATGATTCTTCTTGAGGGTTTTAAAAAAGTTTTCTATTGAATAGAAATGAATTTTATTTGTAAGTAAACATTTATAGTAATTCTTGTAATAGATATTTGCTAAGATTGGTCTTGAAAGTTTTTCAACTTGTTTGTTCGTATTGAGGAATAAAGAAAACATTGCTTTCACTATTTATCGTTATAATATTCAGGAGAAAGGTTTGCAAATTTCATCTGACTTCCAATCCAAGCTAACTTACAAGTTCCTGCTTCACCCGCTCTGTTTTTACCCACAATAATCTCAGCAATACCTTTTTCTTTTGTCTCTTTGTTATAAACTTCATCTCTATAAAGAAGCATAACAATATCCGCATCCTGCTCGATAGATCCAGACTCTCTTAAATCCGAAACAAGTGGACGTTTGTCCGGGCGACTTTCAACCGCTCTATTTAACTGAGATAGTGCGATAATAGGACATTCTAATTCTTTAGCTAAGTTTTTAAGCCCTCTTGAAATTTCAGAAATCTGCTGCTCTCGAGAGAGAACATTTGTATGAGGTTGCATTAGCTGAAGATAATCGATAACAACCAAGCCTAAACCTGATTCAGCTTTAATTTTTCTACACTGACTTCGAATTGTAATTAAATTTAAGTCAGGTGAGTCATCAATATGTAATGGCAATTCGGATAGTTCCTGAACTGCTCGTGTAATTTGTTGTAAATCACTTTCTAGATAATTTTTTGTTTTAAGTCTTCTTGAATCAATTGCTGCTTCAGACGCAAGAATCCTCATCGTAAGTTCGTTTGCAAGCATCTCTAACGAGAAGAAGGCAACAGGTAATTGTGTAGCTTTACACACGTTTATACTAACATTTAAAATAAAGGCTGTTTTCCCCATTGCCGGACGTGCTGCTAGAACAACTAACTGACCTGGTTGCAACCCTAATAATCTTTTATCAAGTTCTTTATATCCAGTTGGAGCACCTGAGATCTCGCCTTTTTTTCGATTTGAATCTGC
This sequence comes from uncultured Bacteriovoracaceae bacterium, assembly GCA_964352945.1. Taxonomy (GTDB): domain Bacteria; phylum Bdellovibrionota; class Bacteriovoracia; order Bacteriovoracales; family Bacteriovoracaceae; genus CAYGTU01. The sequence goes on along the minus strand of CAYGTU010000050.1, from coordinate 901 downwards.
GAGCTCTTTTAGGTTTTGCATTAAAAAAGTTTTTAAACCTCTTAATCCACCTGTTTTTGATTGTTGGGTTAATTTGAAAAAATTCGATTCTACTTCCTGAATAAAATCAGAAACATTGCCTACAAAATTTGTTCCCGTTTTAACAACTGAATCGGCCGTTTTTATAACTGATCTTAAAATAGATTTATCTTTTATAATCTTGGCGTAATGATAAATATTTGCAGCACTTGCTTGGTCTTCAATTAATTCTAAAATAAAAGCCTGACCACCAACTTTTTCGATATGCCCAGAGTCTGCAAGTTTTGCACTGACAGAAACATAATCAATTGGACTTGAAGTTAGATGTAAATCTGCGATTGCAGCAAAAATTAATCCAAACTGTGGATTATAAAAATCTTCTTTTCTAAGACCTAGATCACTCATCTCATCAAAAGCGGTACTGTCAATAATCAAGCAACCAAGGAGAGATTTTTCTGTAAGGTAGTCATGAGGCAATTCATGAGAAGTATTCATTTTTACTGACTCCAAAATAAGCCACTCTCCAAAGAGAGTGGCCTAGATTTAATTATGCATTTTCTTCTGTATTTTCTGCTTGTACTTCTTCTTCAGCTGGTTTTTCAGCCTTTTCTTTTTTCTTCGCCGCTGCTGCTGCTTGAGCTTTTTTCAATTCTTCAGCTTGCTTTGGATCAATTTCAACTTTTACTTTGAACTTAGCTTCTACATCTTTAAATAGTTTAGCTTTTACTTCAAAAGAACCTAAAGTCTTAATTGGAGTATCAATTATGATTACTCTTCTTTCGATTTCAATTCCATTAGCTGCTAATTCTTTAGAAATTTCAGCGTTAGTTACAGTTCCAAAAAGGTTTCCGTTTCCACCGATTTTTTTAATTAATTCTAAAGT
>CAYGTU010000049.1:0-17004 GCA_964352945.1 uncultured Bacteriovoracaceae bacterium | reverse complement strand
TTATTATACTCTCTATCAATCTTTGCTCAAACTGAAACCAATGATCCTATTGATACTAAAAATGATAGGCTGTCTAGAATTCAAAAAAGTTTATCTAAATTAAGTGAGCAAATAAAAAAGAAAAAAAAAGCTGTAAATAAAGAAGATTCTTCTTTAAAAATTAAATTACATTTAGAATTAGAGCAACTAAATAATGAATATGATTCACTACATTCAGTTTTTATTCAACTTGCTACAGGTGTTGATTTAAATCAAACACATAAAGCCGAAGAAAGTAAAAAAGTTTCCCTAACAGACGATATTCAAGAAATCCTCACACCTGTTATTCAAGCTTTTAAAGAAGTTAGTCAAAAACCTAGAGTAATTGAAAGATTAAAACAAGAAAAAGAAGATATCAGTAAAATTATTCATCAAATTAAGCTATCACTTACTAAGGTAGATGAGCTTAAGAAAACTAAAAATAGTTTTAAAGAGCTTTATAACATTTCTAAGTTACGTCTTAAAAATGAGCACGAAAAATACAAATTAAAATTAGAAAGAATTAATATTGATCTCCATAATCTCAATAAAGATAATAGGACTGTTTTTGGTGAAGTTTCTTCTGTTGTGAAGAAATTTTTTAATACTAAAGGTAAGAATATTCTATTTTCATTTATAGTATTCTGTTCAATCTTTTTCCCTTTAAGATATTGGAGAGAGAGATTTATTAACTCCTTGATGAGAATCATTATTTTGAGAAAGGGAGAGAATTATCTTTGGTTCTCTAGAACTCTTGATGTTTTCTACATAACTTTTACTCTTATTTTTTCATTTCTTATGGGTATAGGGACATTGTATATTCTTAATGACTGGATTCTTGTAACAATAACATTTCTACTTTTAGGAGGAATTGTTTGGAGTCTTAAGGCCCATGCACCTCACTTTTTTAACCAAGCTAATTTATTGTTAAATTTAGGTACAGTAAGACAAGATGAAAGGGTTGAATTTAAAGGTTTATTTTGGAAAGTTAAAAAACTTGGATTCTACACTCAGTTACATAATCCTTTATTGGAAGGTGGTTTATTAAGGGTTCATTCAAGACAGTTAGTAGATCTTTCTTCTCGTCCTATTGTAAAAATGGAAAGTTGGTTTCCCACAAGAAAAGGTGATTGGGTAATTTTTGACTCCTTATATGGTGAAGTTATTCAACAGACCCCAGATAATGTTAAAGTACATATATTTGGTGGCTCAGTAAAAACAATTAAAGCTACAGATTTTATTCAATTAAGTCCCATCAATTTATCTCAAAATGGTTTTTTAATTTCAATCCCTCTAGGATTTGACTATGGAATACAATCAAGAATTATTTCAGAAATCATTCCTAAACTTCAAATAAGAATGGAAGAAAATTTTAAAGCTCAGCTTGATGAAGAAAAAATTAAAACAATTATTATCAAGTTTGATAAAGCGAATTCAAGTTCATTAGATGTTGCGGCTAATTTTTATTGTTCAGGTGATTTGGCATCAAAAAAGATCGGTTTAGAACGTGAGATACAGAAAGTATTTGTTGAATTTTGTAATGAATACAATCTTTCAATACCCTTTAATCAATTACAAGTTCATATGAGTAAATAAAAAAAAGGCCCTAGTTAATAGGGCCTTTTTATTACCACGGATGCACGCTTAAGATTATTCGAGGTATATCAAATCTTCAATGATTTTGGTTTTTAATTCTTCCTTACTTAATTCAGGAAACATAATTCGTATTCTTTCTAGTAATGATTTTTTTATGCCATAATTTTTTGAGATTTTTTTCTTTTTTGGTTCAAGTACAATTGTCATCGCTTTATCTAACTTTTTAGATGAAAAATAAATTTTAGATTTTCTTTTTTTGATTACTTCTTTTGATGCTCTTAATTCTTCAAAAATAGAAGAATTCTGTAACTTAATTTTTGTAGCAACAATTTCTTCTTTGATTTGATCAGAAGGAATTTCAGTATTTATTGTAACTGTAAGCGCATATAGAGGATTACTAGTTATAGTTGGTGTCTCAGCTAAAATACTTAGACTAGAAACCATTAAAAATGTACTTAATAAGATTTTCATATAAACCCTCTTCATTTTCTGAATGTAGAATATAAGTATTCACTCACATTGTGAATTGATATATATCAATGTTCAATTTCTTAACAGAATTCTAATAAATTCGATGACTTGAGGCGCAAAATTTGGTATCTTCACTATATGCACCGTGTAAAATGTTATAAATGCTTTAGACCAGCTGATCTTTGTTACTGCAACTTAGAAAATAAAGTTCTTATCGAATTTAATCTCGTTATACTGATGCATCCTAAAGAGGCCTATAAACAAAATGTTGGTACAGGTAGGATTGCTCATCGTCTCTGTAATAATTCTAAAATAATTATCGGTGTTGATTTTACTGACAACAAAGAACTCAATTTACTTATAAGTACTACTAATGCCTATATTTTGTATCCAGGTAAAGAAGCGATCTCTCCTGTAGTATTTAAGCAAGAAGTTGAGTCTAAAATCTCCACCCTAATAGTTGTTGATGGTACCTGGCCTTGTGCTAAAAAAATGATGAAACTAAGTAAGAATCTTCATTATCTTCCGAGAGTTAGCTTTAATAGTAATTATAAATCAGAATTTTCTATTAAACATCAACCGCAACTTTATTGTTTATCAACGGTAGAAAGTATATTCTATACTTTAAATGAGGGAAAATTAGCGCTTAATGAAAATCAAGAACTATTAATGAAAGTTTTTAGAGATTTAACTAAATTTCAAATAGAATGTGCTAATGATGAAACTAAAAGAGGTTATAGAAGATCTGGCCCATTTAAAAAACAATCTGAGAGACCTCTTAATCCAAAATGGCAATCAAGGAAGTTAATTTATGACAAATAGATCAGTGTTTATATTTTTATTATTATTCTCTGTATCTTGTAGTTTTTTAGAAAATAAAAAAGTTCTAAGTCCTATTGAGAATATTGATTTATTAATAAATGGTCATAAAATTTCACTTGAAGCAAAAATTGATTCAGGTGCGAAGTTAGCTACACTAGATGCGCGAAATATTAGAAAAATTAATAATGATCTTGTTGAATTTGATTACTTTGATAGAAAAACGAATAAAACACTAACACTTAAAAGTAAATTTAAGAGTTTCGCTTTTGTTAGAAATTCTAGTGGCACAATTACCAAACGATTTACCGTTGAAACTGAGCTATTTATAAAAGGCGAATCAAGAATGATTGAGGTTACTCTTTTTGATCGAAAGAAAATGAATTACCCCATGATCTTAGGGCGAGATTCAGTAAAAGGTTATCTTATAAACCCTAATGGGCTTAACTAAGTTTTAGATCTTTTATGTCAAAATAAGTTTTAGTCTTAATTTCAAAAATCGGTCTTATAAGAGAAGATGTATTAGCTTTTATAAGCTCAATCTTTTTCTTATCAGTAGATTTATCAAATTCATCCTGAATTGTTTTAAATATCCTGCTGTTAAGATTTACTGGCCATCTTCCTAATTCTTTTTTCCATTTTAATATTATTTTATCATCCAAATCAATTTTTTTAAGATCATAGAATTCATATTTTACTTTTTTATTATCTAATGTTTTAAGATTCGATTTTACTTTGTCACAATTTTTAATTCCATAAATATTCATCAATGCCTCAGTAGTTTGGATAGGGATTAATTAACTCTCTTTCAATACTTTCAGACAACTCATATAAAGTTGAAACTTGTTCATTCCAATAGGATTCAGTATTAAACTGGGGGAAATTCTTTTTAAATGAATCATCCTCCCAGCGCCTTGCTATCCATGAAGTAAAATGTACAATTCTTAGAGCTCTTAAGATTTCAGATAATTTTAATTCGTCGTCATTAAATTCACGAAAAGATTCATAATTACTGATTAAGATATCTTTATTGCGGGCAAATTCAGGGTCTTTAAGGGGGAATAAAAGCCATAAATCCTGTATGGCTGGTCCAATCATCGTATCATCAAAATCTACAAAGAGCGGTCTTTCATCGCGCCATAAAATATTTCCAAGATGAGTGTCACCATGAATTCTTATATTTTTTTTATTCTTAAATTCTGGACGGCCCATTTCAATAATTTTACTCACAACACTTATATATCGTTCTTTGAAATTGGGTAAGATTATATCATTTTCAACAAGGTAATTGAGATTGCTCTGACCATAAGTATCTGCACTTAATTGAATACGACTTGAACTCTTATATACTTCACCAATATTGTGAATTCGAGCTATTGTTCTTGCGGCCATAGCAAGTTCATTAGAATTTAGCTCTGGATTTAGTCTGCCTGATTTCTTGGGAAATAAACAAAACATTATATCTTTGGTTTTATTATAAAAAATAGATTCGCCCTTAATTTTAAGTGGGGCTATAACAGGAATTTCATTATCTTCTAATTCAAATAAAAACTTATGTTCATCTGCTATATTTTCAAAACTCCATCTGCCGGGGCGATAGAATTTTGCTACGATTGAAGTGTCATCATCGAGTTGTATTTCATAAACTCTGTTTTCCATAGAGTTAAGTGCTAAGCATCTCCCTGATGTTTTCAATCCAAGATACTCGATTTCATTTAAAACATTGTTATAATCTAGACTATAGAAATGACTTGTATTTTTGTTTCCCCATATATCCATTAGGTTCCACAGCATTTTTTAAATTTTTTCCCACTACCACATGAGCAAGGATCATTTCTTCCAACTTTAGGTCCTTCTCTTTTTATTGGATCCAGACCAACGATAGAACCCTCTGCATATAACCATTTCCCATCAACTTTTTTAAAGTTTGATAATTCTTGGTGCTTGCAAGCATTTCCCTCTAAATCGTTATAACTGGCAATGAAATGAACTTGAGCTTTTTCACCTTGTTGAGTAGCGGACTTAATGGTTAATCCCTGCCACTTAGATTCACTTGACCATCTTTTTGCTTCATCTAAATTAAAGTCATCACCCGGCTCAGTAATTTGTGTTTTTGCTACAAATTCGACATCACCAGTTACATAAGATGAATATCTTGCTCTCATTAATTCTTCAGCCGTTTCAGGATAGGATGATCCACTAATAAATTTCCCACAACATTTTTCAAATGTTTCTTCTTTTCCACAGTGACATTTACTCATATTAAACCTCTTAAATCTTGAATTAATCTTGTTTTATCTAATTGTGTTTCTAAATTAAAAAATAGGGGATTATTTATTTTTCCATGGCCGGAATTTAATTTCCAGTAAATAGGAATGTTAACTTTCTTGGAAAAGTTTTCAAATGCTTTTTTTACAAGATCTTTTCCATTTGCTTCTTGTGCCTCTGTGAACTGTCCGAAGACAATGGCGCGAGTTTTATTTGTAATTACTTTTGATTGTAATAATTGTTCCAGCATTCTATCAACACAATAGCCACGTTCGCCAACATCTTCTAAGAAAAGTATTTTTCCATTAGAATTTAATTGAGCTTTTGTTCCAATAGTCGATTGCACTAAAGCAAGATTTCCACCTATTAATTTTCCCTTAATTTTCTTAAGTCTTGCTTGTTTATTAAAAGGCTTTATTGGATATTTTAACTCTTTAATTTCACCCTGAATCAATTTAACTAACTTTTGATTGATGTTGTTAAAGTTGTTGGCATGTAGTGTAATCCAGTTCCAATTTTGATTTAAGTGTATATGAAGGCAGGTGATATCACTAAATCCGATTAGCAGTTTGGGTTTTAGTGGCTTTTTCATTTTTGCTAATTCTGGAATAAATCTCATTGAGCCGTAGCCGCCTCGCAAGGCCCAGATTATATTTTCTGAATTTAATAATGATGATTTAAGATCCTTCCATTGATTTTCATATGTTGAAGCAAAAAAAGTATCGGGTTTAATTATATTTTTAGAGTAAATAGCATTTAATTTGAATTTTTTGAGATTTTTAAGCGCACTTTCAAATCTAGATTTAGGTGTATGACTAGCAGGTGCTATAACAGAAATGGTTTCAATTTTTTTTAGTAGTTTGCCCATACGAGGATTATAAATTATGGGCAAAGATAAATCTATCTATTTAACAACCTGAGTATGATCCAGTTTTCGGTGCGTAGTAATAGCAATCTCTCTTTTGAAATCCACCTTTTAGAATACCAGGAGCAACTTTATCAACATCACTTCTCAATTTTGTTACCTCATCCCAAGTAAGGGACAATGGGTGAGTTGAGTGTAAGATATACTGTCCTTTTGCGTTAGGTGTGAAATATTGATTATATACTTGAGCTTCTGGTCTATCCTCTTTAGTTCTGTTCTGAGACCATAATCTTAGGAAATCATAGTAAAACGCACTGTATAAATTATTAAGATGACTACCTTGATAAAGAACTAAATTATCAAATTGATTATGCTCAGCTGTTCTTGAAAGATTAAATGAACCAGTAAGTAATTTTGTTTGCGCAGTTCCATAGTCTATTAGAATTGTTTTATTGTGGTTTAAATACCAGTATCTTGGACTTGGATTATGTGAGTAATAGAGGATTCTTACAGGTACAGCTTTACCTGGATATAAAGTTTTATAACCTTGAACAAACTCAGGAGTCATTTCTTTGTTATTTGGACGAGATTTGTATTCTTGATTGTCCATCATTAAAAATACTTGTACACCTCTTTTAGTTGCTGTTAGTAACTCAAGAGCGATTTCTCTTATATTGAAATGATTTAGATTTACATAAATATTTTTAGTCGCAGTCCTAATATTTTTAATTATCATATCTCTAACTGTCCAAGTTTGATTTTTAGTTCCACCCAGGCGAGACATTGTATAACTAGCACCCATATTTGCTTTCTGACTTCCTTTTGCTGAAGCTGTATAATACCAATTCATACTTGAAGAATATAAACTCATAGTTGAATTTGTTGGGGTATTAGTTTTTTTAGTTAATGTATTTAAAGGAGCAACTAGACCTTCATTTTGAGTAATCAGATCATAAGAGCTATTCCATAAAATTGTAAACTCATTGATAAAATCATTAATTAAAAGTTTATTTTCATCTGCAGAATTATCTAAAAAGATAAAACTTTCAGCATATTTTGTTTTTGCTCCATTGCTCATATTTGCAGATGAATTAACCATGTAGATACCATCAACAATAATAAATTTTTCATGCATATTAATAGGAGAGATTTTTATTTCAACACCAACTTTTTCTAAGTTTTTAAAGCGAGTCATTAATGTTGCTGTATTTTTTAAAGTAGGGTGAATAACCACTCTAACCTTAGCCCCATTTTTGGCAGCGGCCATAAGAGCCTTATCAAAATTTGCATCACTCCAACTATAAACAGTCACGTGGGCATATTCTCTAGCAACCGAAATTGCTTGATACATATGCGCAAATGCTTGAGCACCTCGAGTAGGCGAAAAAAGCGCTACTGGAGTTTTTGCATAAGATTGGCCAATAAATAAAATGATAAAAAGTGCGAGTATTAGATTTTTCATATTGCTTGTGTAAACAATATGACTTCATCCGTCAAATAAATAACGCATCGAAAGAATAAATATTACCTGTTAAATAGGTCTTCTAAGGCTTGCCAGTCTTTAAATAAAGACTCAAGTATCTGATTTTTAGTTGTTATAGACGTATTTAATTCGGTTAGCTTTGAGTAATTTGTGGGGGCGGTAGTATTTAGCTCACTATTTAATGTGCTGATCTCATTTTCTAGTTTTTCAATTTCTTTTTCTATTTTTTCATATTTTTGTTTCTGTTTATAATTTGGTTTAAATTTGTTTTTATCAGAATTAGTTTCATTTGCATTAATTTTGTTCTCACTTTCTAAAGCTTCTTCAGTGTTAGATAAAAAACTGTCAATAGCGTGCTCGATAACACTGTAATAACTTGTTTTCTGATTTTTAATAATCAGTGCTTTATTACATATATTTTGAAGAAAGCTTCGATCGTGACTAATGATTAATGCAGTTGATTCAAGTTTAGATAATGTTTCTTCAAGAATACCTATAGTCTCAAGATCTAAATCATTGGTTGGTTCATCAAAAATCCATATATCAGCAGGATTTTTTAAGAAAAGCGCCAACTGAATTCTATTTTTCTCACCACCTGAAAATGTATATAAAGGACGTTTAAGTTCTTCAGAGTTAAAGAGATAATTAGACATATAACTTGTGACATGAAGTTCTTTGCCATCAATTTGAACAAAATCTTTTCCATCGCCAATAGTCTCCCAGATCGTACTGTTGGGATCTAGTTCTTTTCTACTTTGACTAAAATAATTGATATTGAGGTCTTGTGCTTTTTTAATTGTTCCTGCTATAGGAAGTTGCTCATCTAGGATGAGTTTTATAAGAGTTGTTTTCCCAGAACCATTGCTTCCAATAATTGCAATCTTATCGCCTTTATTAACTAGTAGATTTAGATCACTATAAAGAATAGTGTCGTTATATCCATGAGAAATATCTTTTAACTCAACAAGAGTTTTTGTTTTTCTTTGACTAGAGCTGATATTGAGATCAACCGTTTGTTTCTTTCCAGCTTTTAAATCTGCAACATTTGCACTCAACTCACCGTAATTTTCAATTCTCTTTTTACTTTTAGTTCTTCTCGCCTTAACACCTTGTCTTATCCATGCTGTTTCAGTACGAAGTTTATTTTGCATTCTATTAAGTTTTGCTTCTCTTTCCTGGTCTTCAGTAATCAGAAATTCTAAGTAGTCATAGTAATTACCTTTGAATTCTTTTATGTCCCCATTTTTTATATGTAGAACTTTATTGCAACATTTTGAAATAAGTTCTCTGTCGTGACTAATGAGAACGAATGTAGAATTAGAATTTTTCAAATGTCCTTCAAAAAAGTCAATTGTTTCAATATCTAAGTGGTTGGTTGGCTCATCCCATAGGATTATATGGGCATCAGTTGATAGACCGATACTTAAGGCAACCTTTCTCTGTTCTCCACCACTTAATTCTTTTATTTCTTGGTGTTCATCATTTAGTCCAAGATGCTTAGTGAAGCTTAAATATTTACTTTGAATAGTATTGCCATTCAAATGATCAAATTCAGAGTAAAGATCACTTAATCTTTCAATCTCTTTTTCTGACATATCTGGATTGCTACACAATTTTTGAATGTCTTGATGTATTTTTTTTAATTTAGGATAAAAGTTTAAATAATAGTTTTCTATCGTTGAAAATTCTTTTTCGACATTAAGATCTATTGTCTGTGGTATTAAAATAATATTAAGACCTAACTCAAGATTTGATTTATCAAAAGAAAATTTTGGTTCTGTTGAATCTGGAATTATTTCTCCAGTTAAAATATTGAGTAAAGTTGACTTACCTTTTCCATTTAGACCTAGTAGGGCAATGCGATCATTTTGAGCTATTTGAAAACCAGCATTTTTGAAAACTTCTTTCTCTCCAAATGTTAAATTAAGATTCTTTAATGTAGCTAATAATTTCATAGTGATTTCCGATAGTTAGGGGGATATTGACATATAATTCACCTAAAGTAAATGACTCAAGTATCCGATATCTTAATTGATGAAAGCCTATTTTTTCTATTTATCACTGATTCTTGCTTCGTCTCTATGGGGACAAGAGGTAGTATGTCCTGATTGCACTGCTGAAAAAGAAAAAAGTGTAAGCTGGCTAACTGAGTTTTTACCCTTCTATTTTTCTGATATTGAACAGGCAATTGACGAAGTTTTACCTCTTAAATATATAAAATATGAAGAAAATGAGAATGCCACTTTTTGTAAAAGAAGTTTAGATTATTTAACAACAGTTGTAATTCATCATACAGGAGAGTCTCCTTTAAAAGGCCCTGAAGATATTAATGATCTTCATCTTCTAAGAGGTGATAAAGATGATCCTTGGAGAATGGTGGGCTATCATTATCTTATTTCAGATCGTTATGATCAGAAGGGTGAAAGTGAAATGTTTATCGGCAGACCTCTGGATTATGTGGGGGCCCATGCAGGAGTTGAATCATATTCTTCAAGAGTTTCTGATGATGTAGTTAAAAAAATGGATAAGCAAGGACTCTCTTGTGGCCACTCAGCAGATCAATTAAAATTTAAAAGTGTTCCAAAAAATAGTAACGGAGAAGTTAATACCAATGTAGAAAGTATCGGAGTTGCTTTAATGGGAAGTTATTCACCTCTGAGCAAAGATAATCCTGGTGGGTATATTGGAGTTAATAAAAGATATCCAGGAGAAAATGCTCTAATGAATGCGGCTTCATTAATTTGCTCGCTTCAAAAAAAATATAAAAGTTTAAAGTATATCAGAACACATAAACAAGTGAGACCTCTTCCAACTGGCTGCCCGGGGTTAGCTGAACATAGAATAGGTAAAATTATTGCTTATGCCAGAGCTAAAGGATGTATTTTTGAATAAGTTATTTTTAATTATATTAATTTTATTTTCATCTTCTTCCTTTTCAAGCATTGAAGTGGCAAAAGAAGCGCTTGCAGAATACATAAAGGTATTTGATGATCATCAAGTTGAAAAAATTGAAAAAGTTTTCAGCAAAAAATATCTCAAGGAACTTGGTGGAAAAAGTGAATTAGAAAAAAGAATAAAAACACTTAAGAAGAATAAGATTAAGTATGAAATAGAAATTAAAAAGACACATAAAAAAGATGCTTATAAAGCTCGGTATAAGACAGATTCAGAGTTATCAAAATGGTTTATTATAAAAAAGGAAGATAATACCTTTAAAATCTTTGGTACAATCGAAGAATAAACACCTAATATACTGCTTTGCAACTATCATTTAACCATCGCTGTTATTACAATGTATTTTCAAATTGGAGGTAGATTGTGAATTCAGCATTATTAACTAATGATGCAAGTGTTCTAGGATTACTTGTAATTGTATTGGCGCTTGTTTTCTTTGCTGAAAAAAGTGAGTTACCAATTCTAAAAAAGTTTTTTACTTTTTTCCCCTCACTTTTATTATGTTATTTTATTCCAGGTCTTTTAAATAGCTTTGGAATTATTTCAGGTGATCACTCACAGCTTTATTTTGTTTCAAGTCGCTACCTCTTACCGGCTTCTTTAGTTCTTCTGACTATGAACATAGACCTTAAAGGAATTAAAAATCTTGGTCCAAAAGCAGTGATTATGTTTTTAACAGGAACAATTGGAATTATTATCGGAGGTCCAATTGCTTTATTCATTTGCCAGAAATTATTCCCAGCTGAATTCGGTCCTGAAATTTGGAGAGGGATGACTACAGTTGCTGGTTCTTGGATCGGTGGTGGAGCTAATCAAGCTGCCATGAAAGAAATCTTTGAAGTTAACGATACCATCTTTTCAATGATGATTGCTGTAGATGTAATTGTGGCAAACGTATGGATGGCCGTACTTTTATATTTAGCAAGTAAAAGTGATATTATAGATGCTAAAAATAATGCAGATAATACTAGCATTAAAATGCTTAAAAAGACTCTTGAAGAATATTCAAAAAAGCATACGAGAATACCTTCAACATATGATTTAATGATCATCCTTGCCATTGGTATTGGAGCTACTGGGTTTGCCCACTTATGTGCAGATTTAATTGTTCCTTTAATTTCAACTCATGCACCAGGTTTAGCAAAGTTTAGTTTAACCAGTGGATTTTTTTGGTTAATTGTTATTGCTACCACTCTTGGTATTTTCTTATCATTTACTAAAGCAAGACAATATGAAGGAGCAGGAGCCTCTAAAGTTGCAACAGTTTTCGTGTATATCTTAGTCGCCTCAATTGGAATGAAAATGGATATAAAGTTAGTTTTCGCTAGATCAGAACTTTTTATTCTTGGAGCGATCTGGATGTCTATTCATGCTTTTTTAATGTTATTTGTAGCTAAACTAATTAAAGCCCCTCTTTTTTTTATGGCAGTAGGTTCACAAGCAAATGTTGGTGGTGCGGCTTCTGCACCCGTTGTCGCTAGTGCTTTTAGTCCACAACTCGCTCCAGTAGGAGTACTTCTTGCTGTACTAGGATACGCTCTTGGTACCTATGGAGCTTGGATTTGTGGAATTTTAATGAAATATATTTCTCAATAAATAAAGGAAAGTAAAAATGAGTAATTACGAACAAGAAATGAAGAAAAATTATGAACAATTCAAATCACAATTTGGATCCCCATTTAAAATTATCTATCCCATACTTTTAGCAGTTATTGTTATTGGTGGTATGTCTAGTTTTTATACTGTTGGTCCTGATGAAGAAGCAGTTGTAACAAGATTTGGAAAATTTATCGCAACAGAGCCACCGGGCCTACACTTTAAATTACCCTTTGGAGTTGATAGAGTTTACATTGAAAAAACAACCCAAGTTCATCAAGAAGAGTTTGGTTTTAGAACTTCAAACATTGTAGATACAAGAACAAGTTACGATCGAGATGGTTTTTCGGCAGAATCTTTAATGCTAACAGGAGATTTAAATGTAGCTGATGTTGAATGGGTTGTTCAGTATAGAATTTCTGATTTATTTAAGTATCTTTATAAGGCCAGAAATCCCATTCAAAATATTAGAGATGTTTCTGAATCAATTATGAGAAGAGCAGTTGGTGATCAACCAGTTAATAGTGTCTTAACAACTGGTAGAGCTAAAATAGCAGCTGATGCTAGAATTTTAATGCAAGAAATTATTGATAAATATGATATTGGAATTCACATCACGGCAGTCAAACTTCAAGATGTAAATCCACCTAAATCGGTTAAAGCATCATTCAACGAAGTAAATGAAGCAAAACAAGAGCAAGAAAAACTTATTAATCAAGCGGAAGAATCTTATAATAGGGTTATTCCTGAAGCTAGAGGAAAGGCCGAAAAGCTGGTGGAAGATTCAAAAGGTTATGCTGAAGCACTAGTTGATAGAGCAGAAGGGGATGCCAAAAAATTTGAATTAATTTTAACTGAATATAAGAGAGCTCCAGAAATAACAAGAACCAGAATCTATTTAGATTCTATGGAAAAGATTTTCAATAAACTAAAGCAGGTAACAATAGTCGACAAAGATGTTAAAGGCTTATTACCAGTATTTGATAAAGCAAAGGAATTAAAATGAAAATTATAATACCAATTATATTGTTAGTAATATTTATTTTTACTACAGCTTCTATGTATACCGTAGGAGAAGGAAGACAAGCAATTATAACTCAATTTGGTAAGCCCGTTGGCGATCCTATAACTAATGCGGGATTACACTTTAAAAAACCATTCGTACAAAATGTTACTTTTGTTGATAAGCGAATTCTGACATGGGATGGATACCCCAATCAAATTCCAACTAAAGATAAAAAATACATTTTTGTTGATACAACTGCGAGATGGGTAATTGTAGATGCTCTGAAATTTATTCAGTCAGTACAAAATGAAAGAGGAGCAAAAGCAAGACTAGATTCCATTATTGATGCTAATACGAGAAATGTTATTTCAGATCATAATTTAGTTGAAGCCGTTAGAAATACAAATGCTATTATTGATGCTCAAAACGAAAAAGTAGAAGACAAAACAATAATTGATGATGATATTAAAATTAATATTGAAGCAATTCAAACCGGTCGTGAAAAGCTAAGTCAAATAATTGCAGAAAAATCTGATAAAGAAGTAAAGGATTTAGGGATTCAGATAATAGATGTTCAGTTAAGACGAATTTCTTATGAAAAGTCAGTACAGAGAAAAGTTTACGAACGTATGATTTCAGAAAGGCAAAGAATTGCGGAAAAAATTCGATCAATTGGGCTTGGAGAAAAAGCTAAAATTGAAGGGAGATTAAATAAAGATCTTCAGACGATTAAATCGAGGGCCTATAAGAAGTCTGAAATTTTAAAAGGTCAAGGAGAAGCAAAGGCTTACAATATTTATGCAAAAGCGCTATCAAAAGGACCAAAGTTTTATGAGTTTATTAGAAGCTTAGAGGTCTATGAAAGAACTTTAAAAGAAGATACTAGTTTTATTTTGACTCAAAATAATGATTTTTTAAAATACTTTAAGAGTAAATAGTTTTATTGATGTGATAAGCTTAGTTTGTTCTAAGTTTATCACATACGCCTGAGTGGACTTTCTTTCTATTAAATTCAAGGGTAAATAAATGATCATCATTTTTTGCAAATGATTGAAATTTTTTGCATATATTTCCATCAGACATATTGATACATGAAAACTCTGAAAGTCTTTCTTCGCAGTAGACTTCTTTTCCGTCTAGTTTGAAGCCACATCTTTTACCTTGAGGAATTTCTAATTGGTCACATGTGTAATAGTTTTTATTACATTCTCCAGCTATATTTAAGGTCTCGGGTTTTTTACATTTGTCTTGTGTTATAGCAATAGTCGTTTTTTCATTATTTTTAAAAATATTATCTTTTTCATTATTAATTCCATTTATAACGTAGACAAATTCCCAAGGACCTTCACTAGTATCATTACCAAAAAATAAAGTTATTGATTTTGGATAATTTACGCCTAGATTTTCTTGAATTAATTTTAGACCTAAGGTTTTTAGTTTAGTTTTTTCAGTGAATTCAATATTAATAGCTGATTTGTCATTTACTATTGAATAAGTCTCTAGATTTTGATCACTTAGATCAATGTGAATGTTTTCTTCAATGTTTTTTAACTTATCATCTGTAAGTTGTAGTTCTGCTAATTTAAAATAATTACCATCGATAAAGTTAAAAACTATTTTTAAAATTTTAAATTCAGTATTTTTTCCGGTCGTATTTATTGATAGTTTATTCAAATTTTTTGAATAATATGTATTTAATTCACTTTCTTCCTTAGAAATTGTTTTAGGAGTCCATTTTGATTCAATCGTATTTTCTACTGTACTTATATTTTTTAATTCTGTCGCTTTCTTTGAACTATCACAACTAATCAAAATTAATAAAATTATAAGTATAGAGTGCATACTTTGTTATCGGTTAGTGAGGTAAAAAGATTATATCTTGAGTGTTTCGCTCGGTAAGTATCTTTTTGAACAATTTGATATTAAAATATGAATATGAAAAATATTTTATTCATCGCTATAGGTGGCTCTATCGGATCTGTATTAAGGTATTTATTATCATTTTTAGATAGTAAAGAAGCCTCAGGTCTTCCTTGTGGAACACTGGCAGTTAATATTATTGGAAGTTTAGTTTTTGTTTTTTTATATAAGAATTTAGAAAATTGGAATTTTATCAAGGATTATAATCTTCTAATATTTACAGGAATTTTAGGGGCGTTTACTACGTATTCAACTTTTAATTTTCATATGATTAAAATGATTAATTCAAACCCTTGGCAATTTATTGTCTATGCACTTTTAACTTTTTTAATACCCTTGATTTTAGGGACATATATTTTATCAAGAAATTAACTTAAATAAGTATATGAACTAAGACAGCTTTCATAAAAGTCGTTCATCTCAACGCCAATCCTAGGTTTGATAACCCCGTCTTTTACTTGTTGATCTATTTTTGATTTCATTGTGAAGGCCAACATTTCAGGATTGTATTGCATCATATTTAAGACTTGCCCGATATTATTACCATTTATAATTTCTTCAATATAAAAATTGTTATCTTCTTCGCTGTCCTGATAAACATGGACTTCATTAACTCTTCCAAAGAGATTATGCATATCACCCATAATATCCTGGTAAGCACCAGTTAAAAATAATCCCACATAATAAGGATCACTTGAACCTTCAATTTCATGAATCGGAAGAGATGATTTTTGTCTTCCACAAAAGTGATCTATTTTTCCATCACTATCACAAGTGATATCGGCAATAGTGCAAAAATTTGTTGGTTCTTCGTTTAGTCTTTGAATAGGCATGATTGGAAGAACTTGATCAATTGCCCATGTGTCAGCAGCTGATTGAAAGACACTAAAGTTACATAGATATTGATCAACCAGAGATTTTTTTAGTGATTCAATTTCTGGCGGTAGGTCTTTTTCATTTTTTGTAATAGTGTTTATATTATTACAGATGGCCCAGAATATTTCTTCAACTTTAGCACGTTCAGAAATTGATATAACACCTAATTTAAAGGCATTAATAGCATCTTGTTGAACTGAAAGGGCATCGTTATATGTTTCAAGATAATTATCTTGTTTTAGGTGTTTGTAGTGATTTTTGATATTTTTAAGAATTCGATGTTCATTCTTATCAGGAGTGTCGATACTTATTTTTTTATCTAGTTTAATTGTTCCAAAAACATTTGTTACAAGGCAGCTATGATGAGCTGTAATTACTCGTCCAGACTCTGTTACAATATTTGGTTCTTTTACACCTTCAGACCCACAAATATCTTTTAAGATATAGACTACATCACTAATATAATCGGTAAGATTGTAATTGATAGAGCTTGAATTATCTGATCTTGTTCCTTCATAATCAATACCTACACCACCACCAGCATCAAAGAATTCTATTTTAGCACCAAGTTTTACTAGACCTGCATAAAAGCGAGCAGCTTCAGTAATAGCGTCTTTAATAGTTCTAATATTTGTAATTTGAGAACCAATATGAAAATGCAGTAGCTTTAACGAATCGAGTAGATTTTCAGATTCTAATAATTTAACACCTTCAAGAAGTTCTGAAGTTGTAAGGCCGAATTTAGCATGATATCCACCAGAATTGGCCCATTTACCTGAACCTTTAGTAGATAGCTTAAGACGAAAACCAATTAATGGTTTTACATTCAGCGACTTACTTAATCTAATTAAACTTGTAAGTTCACTGAATTTTTCAATAACGACTATTACAGTTTTACCAATTTGATTACCTAGAAGGGCAAGCTTTAAATATTCTTCATCTTTATAGCCATTTAGAATTGTTAAGCTATTCTTATTTGAATTTTTAGCTAAAGCTGCAACTAACTCAGCTTTTGATCCAGCCTCTAGGCCAAAATTATATTCTTTTCCAGCATCTATAATTTCTTCAACAACATCTCTCATTTGATTTACCTTAACCGGGTAAACACCAAAATATGAACCAGTATAATTT
>CAYGTU010000048.1:0-17029 GCA_964352945.1 uncultured Bacteriovoracaceae bacterium | reverse complement strand
ATGAAAAATTAAAAGAGTTATTAAAAGGTAATTATAAATTTATTAAATATTAATTTGGAGGAAGTATGTTTGGAATGGGTGGAACAAAAAAATCAGAACACAAAGAAGAAGTTGAAAATTTAAAAGCAGTGTTTAGCACGACTGTAGGTGATTTTGAAGTTGAACTATATGCTAAAGATTGTCCCGAAACGGTTTGGAATTTTGTTAATTTAGCAGAAGGAAGACAAGAAACAGAAAAAGAAGGTAATTTCTATGATGGATTAATCTTTCATAGAGTTATTGAAGGATTTATGATTCAAGGTGGCTGCCCAAATGGTGACGGTAGAGGTGGACCTGGATATAGATTTAAAGATGAATTTAATTCAGCACTTGTTCATAATAATAAAGGTATTTTATCTATGGCCAATGCTGGTCCTGGAACAAATGGATCCCAATTTTTTATAACATTAGGACCAACTCCTCATTTAAACAACAGACATACTGTATTCGGAAAAGTTACTCGTGGAATGGAAGTTGTAGATGAAATTGGTTCAACTCAAACAGGAATGATGGATAGACCAGTTGAGGATATCGTAATTAATTCAGTTAAAATAATAAGAGGTTAATAATGAAGTTTCTATTTTTAATACTGATGTGTTCAAATTTATATGCTGGAGTTCTATCCAAGTATAAAATTTATAGTAACTTCTCAGCTCAAATTGAAAATAGATTAACATTATTAAATCTTGATATTGAGAGAAAAAGTTTAAATGAAATTGAAATTTTCACTGAATTAGATGAACAAACACTTTCAAAATATATTGTTTACCCTCATCTTTACTTAAGTAAGGTTGAGGGTGCTCCACTACGTAGTTTAGAGAACTACGGAATGGATGGCTATTTTGACGCTAATGAAATGCTGGAAGCAATACTTCAATTAGAGAATGATTTTCCAACAATGGCCAAAGTTGTAGATTTAAACAAAAGCTTTAATATCCCAAAAACTGCTGGAGGTAATTCTCTCTACGCTCTTCATATTTCAAATACCCCAGGTCTCTTAAACGATAAAGCTAAGATTCTTATGATTGGTGAGCACCACGCTAGAGAGCTAATGACCCATCATGCAGTTTATGATTCAGCTAAGTCTTTACTTTCAAAATTTGCAAAAGACCGATTCAATGCAGTTAAAACCCTATCAAAAGTTAGTTTTTGGTTTGTTCCAGTCGCTAACCCTGATGGACTTAATTACGTATTTACTCAGAATAATTGGTGGAGAAAAAATAGAACAAATAATCTAAATGGTACTTTCGGTGTTGATATCAATCGAAATTATAATTTCGAATGGGGAATGTGTGGAAGTAATTCAAGTTCAGGATCAAGTGAAGTTTACAAAGGCCCAAGTGCTGGTTCAGAATCAGAAGTTAAAATTTTAGATGCCCTTAATAATCTCCTAAAAGCCCAATATGTGATTTCATTTCATAGTTCTGGAGATGAAGTTCTTTATCCTTACGTCTGTCATGCAAAACAAAAGATTACTGATCAATCAGTTATTTTTGATACAAAAGATAGATTGGCCAATGTTCTGAATTTTGGAAAAAGATACGCAAGCTCTTCAGGAGAGGATTTTGAACATCACTTTAACAAGCACGGAAGTTTAGCTTTTCTTTTAGAAATCGGTAGTGAATTCCAACCTGCCTTTAGTATATATGAAAATAAAGTTCGCCCTAATATTTTAAAAGTTATTCCTTTCCTTGAAAGAGAATTAGAGAATAGTTTTTTAGAAGTTAAAGTAATTTCAAAATTAACCCAAAAACCGATACCATCTGCTAGTGTTACAATTTCAGAGTTACCGTTATTACAAAATGAAACTCGGGTGACGGATTATTTTGGAACTCTGAGACGTAAAGTTGTAATCCCTAACGTCACTGTTAATGTTTCACGAGCTGGATACCAATCTAAAACTCAATCAATTCAACTAAAGAGTGTAGGTAATACAAGAATAGTTATTGAATTAGATTAAGATTTTAATGGGCCTTATTGCCTAAGAAAAGTTTATCAACCATTAGCTGGATGTACTCATTTCCGTTAAAGCGATTAATTCCAATTGTAAATTGAATGGTAAGTCCTTCTTCGTCTTGTAGTCTAAAAAGTTCTTCCGGTGGTAATTGATCCCATTTATCAAAATAGAAAAAAGTGATTCCAAAAACTTTTATTTTAGAATTCTGATTTGAAACAAACGTCCACTTTAAATGTTTATCTTTTAATACCTGATATTTTTCAATTTTAATATTTGTCATTCTAAAAACGGGCTTTGAATTACCCATTCCAAAAGGTTCAAGAAGATCCAAATTCTTAATTAATTTAAGATTTATATCTTCAATATTAATTGAAAGATCATATTCATCTTGCTTAGTTCTTTGTATTTGTGGAATGTCACTTAATAGAGCATTCATTTTCTCTTTAAATGGAGTTAAGTTCTCTTTTGGCATTGATAAACCGGCAGCAGCCTTATGACCTCCGAACTTTGTAAAAAATTCTTCGCATTTTTTTAATTGGTCAAATAGATTTAAATCCCCAGCTGATCTCGCACTAGCTTTTAAAACATCTTTATCTTCGCTATTAGTGAAAACGATAGCAGGTACACCAAAAGTCTCAACTAGCTTTGAAGCGACAATTCCAATTACACCTTCATGCCAATCAGGAGAGTAGACAATATTAATTTTCATATCATCATTATCAATATTTTTAATGACCTGTCTTTTAGCTTCTTCAAACACATCATTTTGAATAAACTTTCTTTCACGATTACAAATTTCTAACTGTGAAAATAATAGGTAGGATTCTTGATCATCATTATTAATTAACAGCTTTAAAGCGGCATCAGGATGCTCTAGTCGCCCCTTAGAATTGATATGCGGGCCAATGTAGAAAGCAAGCTTTTCACTAGGCAGAAACTCTAAAGATTTTTCTTCAGGAGTTAAAAAAGCTCTAAGTCCAGTATAAGTACTACTTGGAATTTGTTTTAAACCATGACGAACTAATTTAAGATTCATCGGATTAAGGTAGGCCAAATCACAAATAGTTCCAACGGCCACAAATTGTAAAAGAGGGTAGATACTTGGTATCGTTTTACCTTGTTCCTCTAGAAGTTTTTTTATTTTCAAACAAACCGCAAAAGCAACTCCAACACCAGCAAGTTTTTTTAAATCCTTATGTGTTTCATCTCTTCTATTCGGATTGACGATTGCATAGGCATCAGGCATCGTTTCACAAGCATCAGTGTGGTGATCTGTAATAATGAGATCGATTCCAACTTGCTTAGCGTAATCACATGCTTCAGAATTTGTAATACCGCAATCAACAGTTATTACTAAATTGATTTGATCTTCAACGGCCTTATCAATTGAACTTGGATGGATTCCATATCCTTCAATGAATCTACTTGGCTGATAAAGAACAACTTCATAATTGATCATTTTAAAGAAGTGATAGAATAGGGCACAGCTAGTAGTGCCATCAACATCATAGTCACCATAGATAGCTATTTTTTGATTATTATTAATTGCTGCGATAATACGATTTGCTGTTTTATCTAAATCTAGCATTGATTCTAAATCTGGAAGTTCGTTTAAATTCCATGAAAAAAAATCGTTAAATTGATCTTGATTATAATTTCTTTTGATTAAAAGTTTTTGAATAATAGGGTGTATTTCGTTTGCCTGCATTGCCTAAAAATATCATAGGCAAAGTGAAATTACCAAAGAACGTAGATGCCTTTTATTAAATCATCTTCTTCAATTAAATGACTCTCTGCAAATAATTTCTTGTATTCATCGTCTGTCTTGCTATGTATTTTTTCGAAATAATTTAAGGGTAGGAATGACTTTTTGCAACTTACGCATTTCTGGGGTTCGGTATATGTTTCAATTATTTGGCCACAATAATGACATTTCTTGATGATGGTCTTGGTTTTTGCTGCGATGCTTATTTTTTCATTTTTCATATCAACCCCTACAAATAACTTTTCGAGGTATTTATAAATAAATTGAGGAAAATATTGCCTAGCAAAGATGAAAAAAAGAAACCTCCCGAATATCGGGAGGTTAGGAAAATTGACTGTTTTAGTTTTATTAGTTTCTAAATTGGAATCCAGCATTTGGTGAGTTAAAAGCATTCCATCCAATTTGGTTTGATCCCATTGTTCTAGCTGCGTTGTATGTAGCAGGGTCAGTGAACATGTAACCAGAAGCACTATTTCCTAGGATTGAAGAGTATTCGTTACTAGCAATTGATCCGTTGTAATAGTTTAACTGTGGTGTAACTCCGTACATTTGATTCATCTTTGTATGCTCACCTAAAAAGTATGAAACATTTGTAAAGATTGAATCAATTTGTTGTGCCATGATGTTTTGGTAAAATGAAGTCATTTGTCCCATCATTGCATTCATCCAGCTCATGTTTTGTTGAATCATATTCTGTGCTTGAAAGTAAGTTGAACCAGTTCCAGCGCCACCTTTTTTCACTAAACACTGAAGTTCTTTAATTTCTTTGCCTTGTCTGTCTTTTTCTTCTTTAAGAGAAATATACTTAACCATAAGTTTTTCATAGTCACTTAAATCAGCTACAGCATCATCACTATCGTCTTCACCTTTCATTGCTGTTGCATAGATTGCATCACATTCTTTTTCTTCTTTTTTATCTTTTAATAAACATTCTTGTCTTTTAGTTTCAGAAACTTTCACAAGAGTACAGTAAGTTTCATCATTCTCTTTATCTTCTTCACAAGTTTTAACTGCTACGGCTACTAATTCTTTAATTTTTTCATCGATAGCTTTATCTTCTTCATCTTTATTCTTCTTAAGTGCGTAAGCTTCTAGAGCTTCAGTTTCTTTTTTAGAACATGCTTCTTTTAAAGCTGCTTCATCTTTAAGGTCATCTTCACTAGCTGTTAGAAGACAAGTGTGCTTTGCAGTTGATCCAACTACAGTCGCCTTACAAAGTTCTTCATCATCATGGCTCATTTTACAAGCTACTCTATCTGCTTCAACTGCTTCATCAATTTTTGCTTGAGTTGCAATATCAATCACTGGATCAGCGTCAGTTGCTACAGCATCATCAGTTGCTACTGGAGTTTCAGTTGCTACAGCATCATCAGTTGCTACTGGAGTTTCAGTTATTACAGCATCGTCAGTTGCTACAGGAGTTTCAGTTACAGCAGTATCATCAGCAACTACTGGCTCTTCAGCAACTACTGGCTCTTCAGTTATTACAGAATCAGTTGTTACTGGAGTTTCATCAGCAACTACTGGCTCTTCAGTTATTACAGCATCAGTTGTTACCGGAGTTTCATCACCAACTACAGGCTCTTCAGTTTGTAATGAAGCTTTATAATCAGCAATTCTTTTCTTAATACTTTCAGGAAGTTTATCTTGGTCCTCAGTATTAATATAAGTTGCACAATCAACATTGTTTAAACCGATTTCTTGGCATTCTTGAATTTTAGCAATGCGAGCTTTTTCTTTTTCTTCAGCTTCGATTTTAGCTTTGTGAAATTTAACACATTCAGATAATGGAATACCATTTAGTTCACATTTTCTTTTTTGTACTGTTGATAGCTCAAAATCTTCCTGAGCAAATACACCAGTTGCAAATAAACATGCTCCTAATGTTAATAAAATAATACTTGTTCTCATGTCTCTCTCCTCAATTTATTAATTTATTCTAATACTTATTTGTGATTCTAATTCGTTAATTCTGTCTTCTTTTTCTTTAAGTTGTTTTTTTAAATCTTCAATAATTGCATCTTGTTCAGAGCTTATTTTTCTTTCACTTCCTATTTGAACTTTAAAAGGCTCATCAGAAGGAATTAGGTTTCTATTCTTATCAACAAAAAACGAGATTCTTTGATTTGGGTATTTGCTTTTTAATTCATTAAACTTTTTTTCTAAGTAATTAGCCGCATCCATTGAATCGTCAAAACCATAAGCTTTTGCTTCAAAGTAAATGTCTGTAGAAGTGTCTATTTTTTTAATTTTAAATTCTAAGTGATCATGGTGCTCACTCCCTCTAACCATTTCCACTTCGTCCATATTATATGTAACGATTGTTTGGGCCTCATTTTGGGCCAAAACTGAAAAAGTTAATAGGGTAAATAAAATTAATGTAATTGTACGCATAGTCTCTCCCTCACACCTATTTTTGCAAAGGAAGTGCCATTAAATCGAACGTAATATCAGCAACTTATGGATATCAAACTGATAAGTATTTGAAGGGTGTGTAAAAATTATACGATTTGAATTGAGTTAGACTTTTCTTTTTTTAGTTGAAACTTCGACCATTTCTACTTGAATTGACTCTAATTTATGCTGAATTTCATCGTTTTCTTGAGCTTTAGCTTCTGGCTTACCACCAAGGGTAAAAGCAGATGTTGTTAATGTGAGAAGCATAATTAAATTAAGCATGATTTCCTTATAAATTCAGGGTCTTAATACACTATAAAAAGTTATGTAATTTGGCAAAAACTTAATCAAAAAATATACAATTTAACTCGGGTAAGGTTAAATTGTGGAGAGGGAATTAGCAGGAGAATAACTTGAACAAACCAAAATTAGGTGTAGCACTGGCACCCGTAGTTTTTTTAATAATATTACTCGTGATAAACGTCATGATTTTTAAAGATGACGCAACGAGTGGTCCCAATCAAATAGCACTTCTTTTAGCAGCATTTTTTAGTGCCTTTTTAGGTGTTAAAAAACTAGGTGCTAAATACAAAGATCTTGAAGAGATTTCAATCAAATCTATTATCCATGCCATGCAAGCTTGTCTTATTTTATTTGTAGTAGGTTCAGTGATTGGAGCTTGGATTGTAAGTGGTGTTGTTCCAACAATGATTTTTTATGGAATAAAGCTCATTCATCCAGGATTATTTTTACCACTAGCATGTTTAGTTTGTGCCATTGTTTCAACAGCTACAGGTTCAAGTTGGTCAACAGGTGGAACTGTTGGAATCGCACTTATAGGAATCGGTAAGGCTTTGGGTTTTCCGATTGAGATGGTAGCTGGAGCTGTAATTTCTGGTTCCTACTTCGGGGATAAAATGTCTCCTTTATCAGATACTACAAATATGGCACCAGCTATTGCTGGAGCAGAGTTATTTGAACATATTAAGCACATGGTTTACACCACAGCTCCCGCATTTGTAACGGCATTTTTGGGATTTGCTGTTTTAGGTTTTTTTCAGTCATCAAATGGCTCAGATATTTCGCAAGTAAATATTTTACTTGAAACAATAACCAGTAATTTTAATATTAATATTATTCTTTTATCGGTTCCTGTTTTAGTAGTTGTCTTGGTGGCAAAGAAATTTCCACCTATTCCAGCTATGATGGTAGGAGCAGCTTTAGGAATTGTATTTGCTCTTCTTTTTCAATCTGAATTACTGATGAAAATGAGTGGTGGGAGTAAAGAATTTAGTGCTTACTATAAAGTTTTAATGAATACACTCGTGAATGGTTTTTCAATTGAGACAGGTAACCCAGTAATTGATTCACTTTTTTCTAGAGGTGGAATGAAAGGGATGCTTACAACTGTTTGGCTAATCATGCTGGCCCTCTTTTTTGGTGGGATGATGGAAGCAACGGGAATGCTCAATGTGATAGCTTTATCTATTGTAAGATTTGTTAAAGGCACAGGTTCACTTGTTGCTTCAACTATTGGTACCTCAGTCTTTTTAAATTTAACAGTATCGGATCAATATCTAGCAATTGTTGTAACAGCAAGAATGTTTAAAGAAACTTATGCTGAATATGGTTTAAAACCTAAAAATCTTTCTCGTGCAGTAGAAGATGGAGCAACTGTTACAAGTGTTCTTGTGCCATGGAATTCAGGTGGAGCTTATTTTAGTTCAATTCTTGGAGTTCCTACACTTTCATACTTACCTTATTGTTTCTTTAATATATTGAGCCCAATCTCAAGTATTATTGTTGCTTCAACTGGTTATACAATGGAAAAAATTGGAGAAGGTGATGAAGAATAATTTTCAATTAAATCAAAATCAAACATTGGGAAAGTTAACTTTTGAAGTAGTAGATTTTGAAAATCCTTTTTGCTATGACGAGGCCCTTACACTTGTGAAATCAGTTTGTTATTTTTTTGATATAGAAGCTGAAATTAATGGTGAACTTTTAAATAATATTATTGAAAAAGCAAAAAAAGACCAAGCGAAAAAGATCATATTTAATATAAGTAATAGTGACGAAATTGATGTGGAGTTAAAATGAAATTAGTTCTCTTATTAACCTTATTTCTATTATTATCAATGTCACATAATTCTTTAGACGATGATAAAGATATTGAAACGAATGAAATAAAATCAGCAAAATGTATCGAAAGTTTAGATAAGGTGAGTTATAAAAGTACTTTTAATGATAACTTTAAAAATTTAGTATCTCTTGAAAATGCATTCAAAGTTTGTTTAGCAAGTTACATTCAGATTCAAACAGTAGCACCAGCAGGTAATGAAGAACTTGCAGTCGATTTTCTTAAACCAATATTTGATCACTTTAAAATTCCCAATACTACTCAATGGGTTGAATCTCATGCTGAAGGACAAAAGAATAAAAATATTAAAAGAATTAATTTAATAGCAACTCTTCCAGCAAATCGAGCTGAGAGCTTTAATTGGTCAGAGAAAAAAGACATTCAAGCCGTAACACTTGTTAATCATATGGATGTTGTTGGTGTGAAAAAAGAGCAGTGGCTAGCACCTGACCTTCCTTTCTCTGGAAAAATAATGCCTTATCCTGGATCAGATTCAGATCAAGAGTATTTATGGGGTAGAGGTGCTGTAGACATGAAAGGTCTCGGCATTATTCAAATGATCACCATGATTCTTTTAAAAAAATCAACAGATCTCTTATTAAGTGATCTTCACTTTATCGCTGTTTCTGATGAGGAGAGTGGAGGTAGTGGTGCGATAGGTATCTTAAGTGCGATGGGAGAGGGGAAAGAATTTCAAAGCCTGACTCAAACGAAAGTTATATTAAATGAGGGTGGTGGAGCAGTAAATGATATTCCGAATAAAGGGATGGAGCTTCACTTGATAGGTTCAGAAGAAAAGGGAGGAGCTTGGTTAGAGGTTCTACACCGTGATCCAGCAAAAGTTTTAGAGTGGATCTATTCGAAACATTTTTTTAACCATTCAAAAAAAGCACTTAAGCGCTCAAAGAAATTTAAAAACTACTATTGTAAAATCTATAAAATTGAAACACCTAAAGCAAAAGTTAATGTTGTGACCAGCTCAGTTAAAGTTGATCTTTATTGTGAAGGTGTTAATGATAGGGATAAATTCATTAAAGAAACTTTTATAGAAGGTAATGGAGAAATAGATTATTCAATGGATAAAGGTGAGCATATCGCTTTTACTCTAAAAACTAAATCATCTTCACATGGTTCAATTAGTTTAGGTGATTCCGTTCTAGAAGCTCTGGCGGTGGGCTTACATAGACTGGGTGTAATTAATTTAAAAAGAAAATCAAGGGTTCCTAAAATGTATAAAGGGGTTTATACGGAGAACACCAAAAACTTTATAACTGAGTTAAGTAAATCAGATAAGAAAATAAAAAATGTCTCGCGCTTTACTTTTTTACCATTTGTAAAAAGACTTTTATTAAAAGAACTAGAAAAAACATTTGGTATAGATGGTTTATTTAGAACTAAATGTAGCTTCTCTGCTTTTGAGTACAAAAGTGCAAAGTCTAAAGCATTAGTAGACTGTAGATTACTTCATACAATTGGAGTTACAGATAAAATGCATGCGCAGATGTTCTTAGAAGAGATTACGAAAGGTAATAAAGATGACGAGTTAAAAGTAAAACTAACTCAGTCTTGGAATGTTACGGCAAGCTCATCAAACTCAAAAGAATTTCAAATAATAAAAACTACAATTGCCAAGCATTCTCCTAACGCAGTGGTTGTACCTTATCTTTTTCCAGCGGGTTCAGATAATACTTGGTTTAGAGATCCAAAGAGTGCAGATGTTTTTGATGTAAAACCCATACTATCTTTTGGTTATGTTCCTATCTTTTATGATGAAGAACTCTTGAATTCTGTTCATGGAGCAAATGAAAGATATCCTCTTAAAGACCTTAGTTGGTCCTTAAGAGTTTATCCAGATATTGTAAAAAGTTTATTAACAAATAATTAAAAGCCTTAAAATTAACTTAAGGCTTTTTCTAATTTCTTGATGATATCATCAATATCTTTTTTTGTTACGATTAGTGGTGGAGTTATAAAGATTAGATTCCAACGGCAAAGTCCAATTAATCCATTAGCTCTAAGCTTACCAATGATTTGTTTCATTTCATCAGAAAAACCTTTATTCCATTCGGAAATAGGATTTCCTTTCTTATCTGATAATTCGATTACCATATGAAGACCAGTACCTCTTATATCAGATATCATTGGCTTTCTTTTTTGAAGTTTTTTAAGTTCTTGCTCTAAGTACTTACCAACAGTCTCAGCATTTTTTACAAGTTTTTGTTTTTCATAAACTTCAATATTGGCCAGAGCTGCAGCTAGAGATACAGAGTGAGAAGAATAAGTAAGACCACAATTAAATGAATGGTCCTCAAAATAATCTGAAATTTTTTCATTTACGATTACAGCACCAAGAGGAGCGTATCCAGAAGTAAGACCTTTGGCCATTACCATGATATCTGGAGTAACATCGTAATTATTAACACCAAACCATTTACCTGTTCTACCGAATCCACTCATTACTTCATCAGCAATTAAAATAATATTGTTTTCAGTGCAAAATTTTCTTACTAATTGCCAGAATTTTTTTCCAGGATTATGGATTCCACTTGAACCGCTATAACCTTCTAAGATAATGGCAGCGATAGTGTTTGGATTTTCAAAACGAATAGTTTCAGCAAGTAATTCAAAAGATCTTTGATCGCCTTCATCTTTACTTACACCTTTATAAAGAGGTGAACCCTCAGTATGGGACAAATGAAAATTTCTAACCCATGGAAGGTTTTCACAGATACCTTGACGACGAACATCACCACCAACATTAGATGCGGCAAATGTTCCACCATGATAAGCAACATAACGAGCAAATATTTTCTTTTTCCCCGTATATAATTGTGCAATCTTCATTGCATTTTCAACTGCATCAGCACCACCAAGAGTAAAAAAAGTTTTCTTTAAATCCCCTGGAGTAATTTCTGCTAATTTTTTAGCTAACTTAGCTTTTATTTCAGTTGTATGGTTAGGACTTACAAAACAAACTTTATCCATTTGTTTTTTCATGGCATTGATTACATGTTGATTACCATGTCCAATATTTGAAAGAACTAACTGACTAGTTAAATCAATATATTTATTTCCTTCACTATCCCAAAGATGGATTCCTTCAGTTTTCTCAATTAAAAGTGGATTGATTTCACCTTGAACAGACCAACTCGTGAAACTATATTCTTTAGATTCTTTTCTTATCTTATCCCCAGCAGAAAGTTTAGGGGCAGTTTTTTTTATTGCTTTAACTTTCATTGGCTTTTTACTTTTTGTTTTTGCAGCATTTTTTTTATTCTTATTTTTGCTATTTTTTCCAGTTTTAGTACTAAGCATTTGATACTCCTATGAGTTAATTTTCTTTTTTAAATTGTCATCTAAAGCAGCTAGAAAATCTTCAGTGTTTAGATAATGTGAATCATTTAATTGATCACCATGAACACATAAAGCTAAATCTTTAGTCATTTTTCCTGATTCAACAGTTTCAACACAAACAGCCTCAAGAGCGTGACAGAAATCAATTAACTCTTGATTACTATCTAATCTACCTCTATGCTCTAAACCTCTTGTCCATGCAAAGATACTTGCGATTGGATTAGTTGAAGTTTTCTTTCCAGCTTGGTGTTGACGAAAGTGACGTGTAACAGTTCCATGAGCAGCTTCAGCTTCCATTGTCTTTCCATCTGGAGTAACAAGAGTTGAAGTCATAAGTCCAAGAGAGCCAAAACCTTGAGCGACAGTATCTGATTGAACATCACCATCATAGTTTTTACATGCCCAAACAAAATTTCCATTCCACTTAAGAGCAGATGCAACCATGTCATCTATTAGTCTATGTTCATAAGTAATTTTTTTAGCTTCAAATTTCTTTTGGAAATCTTTTTCATATACTTCTTGGAAGATATCTTTAAATCTTCCGTCGTATGCTTTAAGGATTGTATTTTTAGTTGATAAGTATAAAGGCCAACCTTTAACTAATGCTTGATTCATACAGGCTTTAGCGAATCCTCTAATTGATTCTTCAGTATTGTACATTGCCATAGCAACACCTGGTCCTTGGAATTCATATACTTCCCAAGTCTGTTCTTCACCACCAGCTTCTGGAGTAAAAGTCATTGTTAACTTTCCTTTCTCAGTAATAACTGTATCTGTTGCTTTATATTGATCACCAAAAGCATGACGGCCAATACAAATTGGCGCGGTCCAATTTGGAACTAGTCTTGGAACATTTTTACAGATGATTGGTTCTCTAAAAACTGTACCACCTAAAATATTTCTAATTGTACCGTTTGGAGATTTCCACATTTTT
This sequence comes from uncultured Bacteriovoracaceae bacterium, assembly GCA_964352945.1. Lineage (GTDB taxonomy): Bacteria > Bdellovibrionota > Bacteriovoracia > Bacteriovoracales > Bacteriovoracaceae > CAYGTU01. The sequence goes on along the minus strand of CAYGTU010000048.1, from coordinate 4,443 downwards.
TTAAGGGAGAATTCTTCAACTCTTTGTTCATCAGGAGTAATGGTTGCGCATTTAATACCAACATTAAATTCTTTAATTGCATTAGCAGCGTCTACAGTTATTTGATCGTTTGTTTGATCACGAGATTCCATCCCAAGATCGTAATATTTGATATCTAAATCTAAGTAAGGAAGAATTAATTTATCCTTAATAAATTTCCATATAATTCTTGTCATTTCGTCACCGTCTAATTCTACGACAGGATTAGCAACTTTGATCTTAGCCATTTTATACTCCTTAAATGAATTTTTTGAACCTCATGATATTATATTTTTGAGCGTGTTTTTAACAGGAGAAAGTCCATGAAGCGACGCAGTAATCAGGCTTAATTGAGAGAAATTAAAGTTTCAAACAGAATTTTAGTCCCAAGTTTAAGATTCTCTATGGAGATACGCTCATTTTTGCCATGCATTCCAGAAATTTCTTCAGAGGAAAAGAGACCTGGAATCAATCCATAGCAAATTAATCCAGCAGATCTTAAAGTATTATTATCTGTTAAACCAGGAGACATAAAGGGAGTAACGACAGCATTTGTAGAATTATTTTGTGCCACTGTTGCCAGTGTTTTAAAAAAGATTGTATCCATGTTTGATTGAGTTGGTTCAAGTTTATTAAATACTTTTATTTTTACATCATGATCTTTTGCGATCTTTTCTATTTCAGAAATAAATTTTTCAGTTGTGGTATTGGGAAGAATTCTAAAATCCACTCGAGCACTAGCTGTATTACTTATAACATTATAACCTTTTGCTTGTGGAGTAGAAAGATTTGTAATAGATCTCGTATTACTAGTGATGGCGTTGAGGTGTTTGTTTGATCTTATAAAACTAGTTAATAGAGGTTTAATAAATGGATTAGCTGATCGCTTTAAAAGAAATTCCTTGTATCCTCCAATAGCAGTTCCCATTTGAGAAAAAAACAATTCGGTTTGTTCTGTAATCTGTACACTTTGGTTTTTATTAACAAGAGTATCTAAAAAACTAAGGATTTTTTTTGAAGCGTAATTTGGAAAGGGAGTGGAGCCATGCCCTGATTCGCCTTCGGCCAAAACATCAATCCATACCATTCCTTTTTCAGCGAATTGAATATTAAATATTTTTATACCAGGAGTTGGAATTCCTTGAGTACCAATACCACCCTCATTAAGAACATATTTATAATTTTTTAAAATTTCTGGATGCTTAATAAATTCTTTAGCACCAAGTCCTGAAGTCTCTTCATCTGGAAGAGATAAATACATCACGGGATTTTTCAATTTGATGTTATTTCGTTTAAGTTGGATAAAGGCCATGAGTTGCATGATGGCCATGCCTTTCATATCAATGGCACCTCTGCCCCAAATGTATCCATCTTTAATATTTCCAGAATAAGGATCACTTTCCCATTCTGCTTTGTTAGCTTCAACAACATCAGAGTGATTTGCTAAAATTATTCCTTCTTTTCCACCAGAGTCATTTCCTAATTCTGCTAAAATAATAGGTCTTTTAGGATCTGCGGTTGGAATAATTTGAAAAGCAATATTTTCTTTTTCAAAAATTGTTTTTAAAAACAATACAGCTTTGACTTCATCGCCTCTAATAGTCGGAATTTTTAAATAATCAGAAAGCATTTGAGTCGCTTCTAAATTGATTTTTTCCCATTCAAGAGCCTGTGTCCTTACGTTCTCATTAAACACGAGAGTAGATTTTCCGGACAGAGAGATATAGAGAATTATCAATAAAAAAATGGAACCAAGTATTTTAAAAAATATTTTCATTAAACATCCAAAAGAGAAATGGTATTTCTTGAATTTAATGCTTTTATATTGAGATAAACAATTTCAGCTAACACATGATAATTTGTTTTTTCACATAATAATCTTGCAGCATTAAGTGTTCCTCCAGTTGCAAGAACATCATCAATTAAAACAATATTGGCTTTATTTATATTTTCAGCTATTTCAAGTTTATCTTCACCATATTCAAGAGAGTAACTCTGGCTTATGACGGGAGGAGGAAGTTTTCCCGCTTTTCTTATAGGAATAAATCCAATTCCTAGTTCAGCAGCGATTGCAGCACCAATGATAAATCCACGAGATTCTATTCCCGCAATATAATCAACTTCTTCCCAGTCTTCAAAACTATCTATAAATTCAGTTACAAGTTCATCAAAATGATCTTTGAAAATGGGTGCAAGATCTTTGAAGAGAATTCCTTTTTTAGGGAAATCGGGAACATCTTTTATGTACTGTGATAAATTACTCATAAACTTTTCCTTTTTATTAATTTTAAAAAATTGTATTTACTCTGAATCCTTATCAATAGCTGCAAGTAATCGCGAGAGAGATACTGGCGTAATCCCCAAATAAGATGCGATCTGAAATTTTGGAATTCGATTTATAAGACTTGGGAAGTCTTTTATAAAAGAATGATAGCGCTGTTTGGCATCCAAGATTAATAGATCGTATTCACGTTGTTCTTTAAAGAGAAAATGAATTCTAAGCATTACTACTGCTAATTTTTCCCAACAATTATGTCCTTTAGAAAAATCCATAATTTTCTGATAACTAATTTCTAGTATTTCTGTATCTTCAATAGCATCAATTGTTATGCGAGAAGGCTTTTGTTGAATTAACTCACCATAAGGAGATGCTAAATCAAACTTCTGACGAAAAGCTTTGATAAATTCATTTCCATTATTATCAATATAAAACATTCTTAAAATACCATCTAGTACAACGTAGTACTTGTCTGCATTTTCTCCCACATGAAGTAGGGTTTCTTTTTTCTTGATCTTTCTAAGTCGAGCTTCATTTGTAAATTTAATCCATTCCTCCACCGGAATGGCCGTCATAGAATTATAATGATCATAGAGATCTTGATAGGGTAAAGTATTTGTCATCCGTTGATTATGTGGAATTGAATACTTTTCGGCAAGGAAAGGTAATTTAGGTCTGCGTTAACAGTTTGAAATTATTGTTTAATTAAAAAGTTAAAAACTTCCTCACTGGTCTTAAGAGGAATATAATTAAATTTTTCCTTCAATTTCTGATTCGATAAAACTGGTCTGTGCATTAAAAAACAAGTTTGTTCGGGATCATATTGGGTGAGATTAAATTTTCTTAAAAACTTAAGAGTATTATAAAAAACTTTTTCCGGAACTTTAATTAAAGGTTTATTTAATTTTTTAGCAATTGATTTAATATCAAGAACACCATCAGCACTCAAATTATAAGCGCCATAGTCAACGCTATCAATTGATTTGATAAGACAGTTTACAACATCTTGATCCCAAACAAATACGAAAGGGCTCTTATAACCTTTGATACCAATCAGAACAGGCTTATCAAAAAAGTCTGAAATTTGATTTGAAACATTTTGTCCAATAGTTGCACTTAAGCGAAAAATAATTTGCTTAAGTTCAGGATGTTTTTCTCTATATTCATTGAGCATTAGCTCAACTTGTGTTTTTTGTTCTGAATAAGGAAAGGCTTTATTTCCACGGAGGGGGTGCTCCTCTGTTATGATTGAAGCGTTGTCAGCATGATAACCATAAGCAGCTCCTGAGCTACTGATAACAATTTTAGTACATCTATTTGCAACACACGCTTCTAGAATAACTTTTGTTCCATTTACATTTACATCATATTCAAATTCTCTACGGTCACCTTTCTTACTGGGAAGGGCAGCAGCTAAATGAATAACGGTATTAACTTTATGTTTATTAAAAATTTCATTAATACGTTTTGGATCTCTGATGTCAGCTTGTTCATATAGCACGGGAGAGTTTTCAAATTGCGGAGGGTTTTTTACAATATCAGTTCCAATAATTTTATAATTTGGATTATCTTTAATTTTTTTTATAAGTTCACCGCCCACATATCCAGCCGCGCCCGTAATTAAAATTGTTTGAATTAAATCACTCATAAGTTCTCCAGTGTTTTGATTTAACCATAGATGCTTTTTCAAATATTTATCATTTGATAAAATCTCCCTATTTTATGACAAATCGCCATTTTCGTGTGGAAATCCACCTTATTTAAATGAGAAAAACAAATAGACTAATTTTTTCAAAGTACTTGGATTTATTCGATTGCAGTCAAAATAATTTACTCAAGTATGACGTGGAAGTATCCGATATTAAAATAGATATAGTTATAAAAAATTTATTCTAGTATTTTTAGGAGTTTGAATTGTTCGAACACATAAAGGAATTCATTAAAGAAAATCCCGGAACCGCTGCAATCGCAGGGATCATGGCGGCTGCTTTATTTTTGGGTTCCGATAATATTTCAAATACAATTCAAGAAATGTCAGGAAAAAGATCTCCATCTTCATCCAATCGAAATATCGATCGTGAAGATAAAAGTGATAATTATGGAAAATACAATGAACTACACATTCGAGCGACGCTCAGAGAATTTTT
>CAYGTU010000047.1:0-17072 GCA_964352945.1 uncultured Bacteriovoracaceae bacterium | reverse complement strand
GTTACAATCCCCCCTCGGTAAATGCGCCTTTAGCTCAGCTGGATAGAGCATCTGACTACGGATCAGAAGGTCGGGAGTTCGAATCTCTCCGAGTGCGCCATTTTTATTACAAAGCTTTTAATTCCTTCAAAGCATTTTCATAGCCATTACTATGTTCTTTTTCTACTTTTGCTAAGCCTTTAAATACCTTAGAAATTTTTTCTAACTTGGCTTCAAAGCTACTGGCGTGATCTTTTGAATCACCAATTTGCTCGCTAAATTCTTTTTGAGCATAAGTGTGGTTTTCTTCAATTGCAGTCTTTTCAAACCCAGGATACATTTCTGTGTATTCATAAGTTTCACCATCAATTGCAATTTTAAGTAGATCAGCAACTGTATATTCACTTTCTGGATATAAAAATCTTAGGTGTCCTTCAGCATGTGCGATTTCATGTTTTGCTGTATCTTCGAATAATTTTGCAACTTCTTCGCTTCCTTTTTTTCTAGCCAGTTTTGCAAAGTATAAGTACTTTTGATATGCCATTGATTCTCCAGCAAATGCTGATTCTAAGTTTTTCCATGTTTTAATTGCTTTAGTCATATATTTCTCCTTGTTTAGAGTGTTTATTTCTCTAGTAACTACATTATCGCGCAAAAATGTAAATAGTTGAAATCGATTAATAGTATGATATAATAGATATTATCTATGACGATAACTCAATTAGAATACATTTTAGCTGTTGAGAAATATCAGCACTTTAGCAAGGCTGCAGAATCTTGCTCAATAAGTCAGCCCACCTTATCTATGCAAATTCAAAAGCTAGAAGAGGATCTTGGAGTCATCATATTTGATCGATCCAAAAATCCTATTATTACAACAAGTGTTGGGGCCATTATTTTAAAGCAAGCCAAGAAAGTAATTCATGAATTTAAGAACATCGAAATTTTAATTGAAAAGGACAAAGATCTTTTATCTGGAGACTTTAACGTTGGTGTAATACCAACACTTGCTCCTTATATTATTCCTCTTTTTATAGGTGAGTTTTCTATTAAGTATCCCAAAGTAAATTTACTTATAAACGAAATGAAAACTGAAGATATTATTACTGCTTTAGATAATGATAAAATAGATGCTGGAATACTTGCAACACCATTGCATCAAAATCAAATTATTGAGAGAAAATTATTTGATGAGCCTTTTCATATATATTCTTCAATTAATCATCCCTTCAATAAAAGGAAAGAAATTGACAGTAAAACACTTACACTTGAAAACCTTTGGTTGTTAAACGAGGGTCATTGTTTTAGGGAACAGACTTTAAATCTTTGCAAGTTAAAGGCTAAAGCAAACTCTAATGTTTCTTTTGAATCCGGAAACTTAGAAACACTCAAAAACATTATCGATAGAAATAATGGATACACGCTACTGCCACATCTAGCGACTTTAAACTTATCAACTCTTACCAATGTGTCTGATTTTAAAAGCCCTGTGCCTTCAAGGGAGATAAGCATTGTACATTCAAGAATTTATTTAAAAGAAAAACTTATTGATGCTCTTGAAGAAATTATCATTTCAAATCTACCCAAATCAATAGTGAGCAACAAGAGAAAAATCCAAACGATAGAAATTTATAATCGGTAAATTAGTTCACCTTGATCGTTTTTATTGGAATTTTACAACTAAGATCATAAATATCTTTATGACATTTTACAAGTTGATCTAAATCAGACTCGCGCCACTTTCTAACTTTGAATTTCGAAGTTTTTTTATTCATATAATCCTCTTATCCTTATCAGGATAAACTAGTTTTAAAATTTAATAAATGGTAGATTTTAAAATGGCGGAGACGTCGAGATTCGAACTCGAGGTACGGTTGCCCGCACGACGCCTTAGCAAGGCGTTGGTTTCAGCCACTCACCCACGTCTCCGTTTTAATGCTGAAATTTTTGAAAAAATGGCGGAAGTGATAGGATTCGAACCTACGGAGGGCTCGCACCCTCGACAGTTTTCAAAACTGTTGCCTTCAACCGCTCGGCCACACTTCCGTATCTTATAAATGTCCAGATAATATAGACTCAGAGCCTTAATATTGCAATAAAATTTAGCCTATAGAATTTATTAGCCGCAAAGCGTCGATACCAGATTGATTTTGTCATTTTAATTTTCATCAATTTTTTGCTGATTTTTCCGATATGGCATTAATATGAATACCATCAAGTATGTATTATTATATTTTACTATTCTAATTAGCCTTTTAAGCTGCTCTCTGGCCACATATAACACAAGGGTACCTGCTCAAGAGCTAAAATTTGATTATGAAGAATTACCCGGTAATCGGGGACCATGGGAGAACCCCGGTTTTAACTATTCAAGCTGTGTCAGAAAAACCTTAAACCAAACTACTATACCCTTTGATAAATTTAATACATTTCTACCAGAATGCGCACCCGAGGTTTTATATTCTTGGCAAAACGAGAATATGATTAAGTTTTATAGTGATAACTCATCACTCGATAATACTCTTCCAGTTCAAAGATTATTTTTATGGAGAACACCATCTAATTCTTATGGTTATGGGGTTGCGCCTTTAAGAATAAAGCTTAAGAAAACTGCAAAATTTGTTTTGCTACCTTTTAAAAATAGGCAAAATGAAGTGAAAAAAGGCTGGGACGGGGAAGAAGCCAGGTTAAGAAGTTGTGCCAATTGGAAAGTAGATTTAAATGCCCCAAAAGAGACAGTTTTTGTAACAATGCACGGAGATAAAGCGAATGATGATTTAAACAAAGTCCATGAATACATTCTCTGTGATGATGAAGCAATTGAAAGTTGGTCTGTAGTTTCCCCAGAATTATTACAAGAAATACAGTGGGAAACTGATCAAGTCTTGGGAAGAGCAAACTTAGATGACTCCGCTTTAGATAACTATGATGCCCTTTTAATGGCCGTAAAAAAACCTTGGGAATACACATGTGATCGTCTAAATTGGAATCAAAGTGTATTTGTTCGAAATATTAATTGGATTAAAGATAAATTAAGAGAGAATTCATTTACAAATATTTACTATGCAAAAGGTGCCTCACATTCAAGAGAAGAACACTTTTCAGTTACACGGCCAACATATTATTTAAGAAATAAGAAAGAAAAATCAAATAATTATATTTCAAATATTAAAATAAAGTATCTCGATCAAAACGGGAATGAAATTATACCTACCACTAATAAAATTGATATAGAATCATGTATAAAAAATCAAAATTGTTATCTGCCATTTAACTCAAATGAATTAGTACAAAATCAAAATGTTAAAAAAATAACGATTGCTTGGAATTGCAATAACTCCAATAACTATAATTTCATAGAATCATCTATTAGGAGTGTTTCTACTCTTCAAAATATTAAACAGGATATTTTAGCAGATCAATTTCACGTTCAGTGTATAGATAATCAGCTAACACAAATCAAAGAATACTTTCCTAAAGAAGGATCGATAAAAGTAGAATCATCATCTTATGGGCAAGAAGGTAAATCAGTTGATACAACTTCTTACACTCAAGATTTTTGTAATGAAAAAGTTGTATGTGAGTATAATATTGCTGAAAAATATTTAGGGATTAAACAACCAAATGATAAAGCCAGTTTTAATATTAAATTTCGTTGCCTAGAAACAGGTAAGTTACATGACATAAGTGTTCCCGCTCCTGCCAGTGGACAAGTTTGGAGATTTAGTTGCTTTGGACCTTCACAAAAAATAAAATAAATTATTTAGAAATTCTCTCTAATCCGTGCATATAAGGCCGGATCTTTTCTGGGATAGTAATTGAGCCATCTTCGTTTTGATAGTTCTCTAAAATGGCCACAAGTGTCCTTCCAACAGCTAAACCTGAGCCATTAAGTGTATGTGCAAACTGCGGTTTAGCCTTAGGATCGTTAGTTTTATAGCGAATTCCTGCGCGGCGCGCCTGAAAATCCCAACAATTTGAGATTGAGGAGATTTCTCTATACTTATTCTGGCTTGGAAGCCAAACTTCTAAATCTACAGTTTCACGGGCACCAAAGCCTATATCTCCTGTGCAAAGTGTCACTGCTCTATAAGGTAAATTTAATTCTTCTAAAATTCCGCAAGCTGATTCAACCATTTCTTTATGTGCTCTTTCACTATCATCAGCAGCTACGATATTTACCATTTCGACTTTATTAAACTGGTGCATTCGAATTAATCCACGAGTGTCCTTACCGTGAGATCCTGCTTCAGACCTAAAGCAAGGAGTGTAAGAAGTGTATTTTAATGGAAACTCACTGCTGCTAAAAATTTCTTCGCGCTTAATATTTGTTAGTGGAACCTCTGATGTTGGAATTAAGTACCAATCTGTTCCTTCTAGTTTGAATAAATCTTCTTTAAATTTTGGAAGTTGTCCTGTTCCATAAAGACTTCTTTCATGAACGATATAGGGAGGAATAATTTCTTCATAGCCTCTATCATAATGAAAATCTAGCATATAATTAATAAGAGCTCTTTCAAGTCTGGCTAAATCTTTCTTATAAAGAACGAATCTTGCACCTGTAATTTGAGCAGCTTTATCAAAATCAAGCATTCCAAGTTCTTCCCCTAGGGCTACATGATCCTTAACCTTAAAACTGAAAGTTTTTGGTGTACCAAATTTTTTAAATTCAACATTTTCATCTTCAGTTGCACCAACCGGAACTTTATCTGAAATTAAATTTGGAATTACTGAAAGTACATCATTTAACTTTTCTTCTGTTTCAATTAAAAGTTTTTCTTCATTCTCAATAGAACTTTTTAACCCTGAAACCTTTTCCATTATCTCAGAAGCATCAAGACCTGCTTTTTTCTTTTCACCAACTTCACGAGAAAGTGATTTAACTTCAGCTCTTGTATCCTCAACTAACTTGATATGTGATTTTCTTTTTTCATTTAAATTTAAAACTGAATCAATAAGAGAAAGATCAAATTTTCTTTTTGATAAATTCTTTTTAACTTCATCTGGGTTTTCTGCAATAAATTTAATGTCTAACATAATTCTTCCTATTTAAACTGCCTGATATAGGTCTCAATCTCTCCCTTATACTGTGTGTCTGGCTCAAGTTCAAGATATATTTTGTATTGTGTAACAGCATCAATATTTTGCCCATTTTGTCTATATACATCACCTAATTCTTTTCTCAAAATTGCATTTTCCGAATCTAAGTTTATAGACTTATTATAGAGATCAATTGCTGATTCTAATTGATGCTTTTTAAAATTAATATAGGCCATACCTGCAATTGCAATAGCTGAGTTTGGCATTAGTTTTTGAGCTTCTTTAAAGTGTTCTTCAGCTTTAAAGTAATCACCTTCCGTTTTTAAAATGTTACCTAACAAAATATGACCATCAACTAAGCCTGGGTTTTTTTTCACCTCTTGCATTGCAAGTTCTTTAGCTCCAGCTGGATTTCCACGAGCAAGCTCAATGGTACTTTTGTAATATAATAATTTTGGATAGTCTGGAAGTCTCTCTTCAATGGATCCTAAAAACTTTAAAGCCTCATCAAATCTTTTTAAGTTTATTAAAGTTTCAACTAAGAGCATTCGTGTCTTTAAGTCGCCTGGCTTAACTTTAATTAATTGCATTGAATATTTAACAACATCGTTTGCTCTGTGATCTAGCGCGGAGGATTGAATTAGAAAATTATATAACTTATCTGCTCGTGTAAACTTTTTTTCTAATGTCTTAATAGACTCTTCAAAGTTTTTAATCTGACCACTCTTATAATAGTAAATAGCGATTTCCCCTTCTAACTCTGGTGCATTGGGAAATTCATCCATCTGTTGTCGTAAATATCCTATTGCTGTATCTGGATCATTTTGTTCGTAAATAATTTCTGCATTTGCTATGCGGTATTCAACCTTATCAGGAGCTAGATCTATTGCGCTAGAAATAATGGCCCTAGCCGTTTTGTGTTTATTTAATTTAATTAACAATCGAGCCAATTGATAATAGTTTTCATCATCAATTGGGTTAGAGTTAATTGCCTCTTGTAACCATCTTACGGCCTGAAGTTTATCACCAAGCCGTATATTTAATTTTGCAGAAAGTTTATCGTATTGTGGATCTGATCTCAATTTTCCATTAGCCGCATTTAACAACACTTGTTTAGCATTATAATGTTTATAACTTTCAATATAGGCATCGATTAAATTAAAAACTACTCTTTTATCATCGGGATACTCTTTAGAATATTGCTGCAAAAGATCTAAAGCTTTCTTAAAAAATCCTTGATTAATTTGAACTTTAGCTAAATTTATTTTAGCAGGTAAATAATTGTCCAGTTGATCTGTTGCACTAATGGCATGAGTAAGAGCTTTACTCCAGTCTAAATCTTCTATCGCTTCTTCGGTTTGTGCGATATGAATTTCTGCTTTAGATTCTTTAACCAAGGTTTCAAAATCAATTCCTGCACCTGCTGGATTTAACTCTGCAATTATTTTCCTGTATTTAATTTTGTTGTTTTGTCTGAAAACTTTTCTTAGCTCATCGTTTGCTTCTTTAAATTGTTGAGAATAATAATATTGTAATCCAGAGAGAAGTAGATATTTATCATAAAGAACTCTTGAGTCACCTACATTAAAAAGCTTTACCTTATCTAGAATTTCTCTGACTAATTTATAATTATTTTTTATAAGATTTAGTTCTGCATGAAATAACAGGATGGTTACGTCATCTGGGTTAATTTTTAATCCGCTATTTATTAATTTTTCTGCTAAATCCGTTCTTTTTCTCTCTAAATCAAATTCAATAAAGGGTGCTAGTAAATTTGCTCTCGTTTTAATGTTAGGAGTGTAGATTTTGTAAAACTCATCAATTTCTTTTGTTTTACCCAATTTTAAATAAAGATCTGAGATAAGGTAGAAAAACAAATCTTTATAGTTTTCTTTACCTGTCTCAAGAGAATTTCTAACCTTGTCATATTTTTTTAAGACATTAAGAGCGGCACTATATTTACCTATATTTCTATAGAATAGAGCGTAAGCAATGGCCACATCTTGTTTAAGGTATACTTTAGTACGAACCAATCTCAAAAGCTTAAAAACAGTATTCGCATCTTTATTGGGCTGAACCGAGTTTTCCAATAAAGAGGAAAGTGTGATTATGAAAGGGTAGAGGGATTCATTATTCTCTCTTTTGTTTTCAAGAGATTTTGTAAATTTTCCTGCAGCTTTTAAAAGACTTGAGTAAGTATAAGTATTATACAGAGCCATACCTTCAGTAAGTGCCTTTTGTGATTTTTCGATATTTGGTACTTCATTTTCTATTGGATATTCAATGCTAGGATTAATTGGATTTACATCAACAATTTTCTTGGTTTCATTTTTTGCACCCTCTTCATCAGCTAAGATCAAATACAGAAGGGCAACAATAATTACCATTATTATTCTTTTCTTTCTCTTTTTTGCTTTTAAAAGATCTTCTTCTTCTAACTCATCTTCGTAAACAAATTCACCATCTTCATAGTCGTATTCAACTTCGTATTCATCGTCATCATCTTCATCGAGTTCAGAAAGAGCAATTTCTCGTTCTTCTTCACTAATTTGTGCTTCTCTTTCTAGTTCACGCTCTACTTGGTCAAGATCTACATTCTCTTTTAGTTCGGCGTGTAATTCTTTTAAATTTATTACGGATGTTGAATCTGTGGTTAAGTTTTCTTCTTGTGATTTTTTTTCATTCTCTATCGCAGCAACTCTTTCAGCAATTGCTCTTTCTCTTTCTTCTACAAGTTTTTGTTTTTTGAGTTCCTCTAAATATTTTGCTGTATCAACATTTACTAATGTTTTATCTGTATCAACATCCTCAATTTTTTTAGCAACAATTGTTCTATCTATTTCATCTGGAATTTTTTCTGGTTTGATTTCAATAATATCCGTTTTATTTTTAATTATATCTGTATTATTTTCAATCGATTTGCTTTTAAGCTTTGAGATATCCATAACCTGAATATCTTCCTTTATTGGTTCTTCAATTATTTCATGAGACTTTCTTATTTTTGAAAAAATACTATCATTTTTATTTTCTTCTTTTTTATCTGAATCTTTGTAATCTACAACTTTTCTCCAATTACCATCTGGATATACTTGGCATTGATCCAAATCGTGAATTAATCCAGAAGCATAAAGTTTATAGAACTCTGAAATTTCTATCGGTCCTATCAAACGTCCTGAATGTTTACGCACTCGTAATTGCATAAAGTAATTATAGCAAAAAAAAGGGAGCGTTACGCTCCCCGTGCAGATTTATCTACGTGAAATTACTGATTACTTGATAAAAATTGTAGCACTATGAGCTAGCTTCATAATTCCTTCCCAGAATATTCCAAGAAAAACTACCGGAGCTGCATATGCACAAACAACAAATTGATTTAAAAAAGTGAATTCTTCAATTTCACCCTCAAATTCGCTTTGCTCAAATACCATTACTTTTACTAGTTTCATGTAGTAGTAGAGGCCAATAACTGAGTTAACTGCTGCAATAAAGGCGAGGGCATAAAGTCCTTTGTTAATTACAACATTAAAAATATGAAACTTTGCCATAAATCCCGAAAGAGGAGGTAAGCCGGCAAGAGAAAACAAAACAATTATTAAAGCACAACCCATCAATGGATGCTTATGAACAAGTCCTTTAAAAGAACTCATTGAATCAGAACCTGTCTTATTTACAACGATTGCTGAAAGTGAGAATGCACAAATTGTCATAAACATGTACATAACTCCATAAAATAAAACAGCTGAAACACCATCCGCATTTACAACTGTAGCTCCCAATAACATCATTCCAGCATGACCTATAGATGAGTAAGCTAGAAGTCTTTTAACAGAATCTTGTCCTATCGCTGATACGTTACCAACAGTCATAGTTGTTGCAGCAATTACATTGATTATTCCAAGCCAAGTTAAAGATACAACTGAGTCGTTATTAAAAAATACCATTGTTACTCTTAAAATTACTGCAATCCCTGCCATTTTTGGAATGATCGAGAAAAATGCTGTAACTGGAAGAGGAGACCCTTGATAAACATCTGGTGACCACATATGAAAAGGTGCCGCTGCAACTTTATATCCAAGGCCTACAAAAAATAAAACAAATGAAGTAACCATTATCCAAGGATTAGAATTACTCGCGATCACTTCAGCAATAGATTCAAACTGAATAGATCCAACGATTCCAAAAATATGACTCATTCCAAAAAGCATTACACCTGATGCGATACCACCATAAAGTACGTATTTGAGTCCTGCTTCATTAGATCTTGTGTCGTATCTTTTTAGTGAAGCCATGACATAACTTAAAATCGATAATGTTTCGATACCAATATAAACAGTTAAAAGATTGTTTGCAGAAACTAATAACATACCTCCAATCAAAACTCCCACTGCCATAATTATGAATTCTGATTTTAATGAATCGTAAATATCCTTAGAAACATAACTAATGTAAACAATTGCAAGAGTTGAAAGTGTCATAATCAATTTAACTAACGTTGAGAAATGATCAATTACCACAGCATTCGCAAAAATCTTTAATGGCTTATCTCCAAATCCTTTAATTAAAAGAATTGAAGATAGTAATAAACCTATAATTGTTGCGATATAAACAAATTTACGCCCTTTTTCACCAGGCTTATAAGCCGATTCAATGAAAAGTAAGGCACACATTGTAAAAATGGCCATTACTTCTGGTATATAAAAACTTAAGTTCGTTAATAATTTTAACGTCATTTTAACCCCATTTATTGATTAGCAAACATTTTTACTAATTGCCCAACCGAAGCTCTCATAATGTTTAGAACTGGTGTTGGATAAACTCCAAATACAATTACAGCAATACAAAGTGGAGTCATGTAAGCAACTTCTCTCCAATTCATATCTGAATAGGATTTTACTTCTTCACTAACTTCACCAAAGAACATTCTTTTAAACATCCACAACAAGTAAGCAGCACCAAGCAATAACCCTAGAGCTGAAATAACAGCAATAGACTTATACTTTTCAAACATTCCTAAAAAGATAAGCGCTTCAGAAATAAAACCAGAAAGACCCGGTAATCCCATAGAGGCAAACATACCTATTGTGAAAATCGTTGTATATCTTGGAAGGTGAGAAGAAATCCCGCCGTAACCTTTAGTTCCGTCTGGACGAACAATCCATCTATGGTGACTTCTTTCATAAATTACACCGATCATTAAAAACATCATCGCTGTTGAAGTTCCGTGATTAAACATTTGAAGAACTGCTCCGTTCATACCTTTGATGTTTAAAGTTGCCATACCAATCATTACAAATCCCATGTGAGATACTGAAGAGTAAGCAATTAGTTTTTTAACATCATTTTGTGCCATGGCACAGAAAGCTCCGTAAATAACAGAGATAACACCTAGAACGGCAATTATATCAGCTGAAGACATAGTTGCTGCTGGAAATATAGGAAATGCGATTCTCAAAAAACCATAAGTACCCATTTTTAATAAAACACCTGCAAGAATAACCGATACTGCAGTTGGTGCCTGAACGTGAGCGTGTGGCAACCAGGTGTGGAAAGGAAATACTGGAACCTTGATAGCAAAACCAAGGAACATACACCAAAAGAATAAAGTCTCAAAAGACCATGTTCTACCAAGTAGATCAATTGTAAGTGTTGAAAATTGGCCACCTTGAAGAGCTAAAATATTAAATGTTCTTTGCGCTGTATCTGCACCACTTGCGTAGTAAAGAGCGATAATACCAATAAGCATTACGATCGAACCAAAGAATGTATATAAGAAAAATTTAACTGCCGCGTACTCTCTATTTTCTCCACCCCAAATCCCGATAAGGAAAAACATTGGGATAAGCATAACTTCCCAGAAGAAGTAGAACAAAATAAAGTCCATTGCCATGAATACACCAAAAACAGAACCTTGAAGCATTAAAAGAAGTGCAAAGTATGCTTTAACTTTTTTATTTATTGTCCATGAACTTGCAATACAGATAAAAAACAGAAGACCCGTTAGAAGAATCATTGGAAGTGCGATTCCATCGATAGCTAGGCTATAAAAGATATTAAATGAAGGAATCCATGGAACGTTAACAGCAAACTGCATTCCTGGTTCAGCAATATCAAATTTTCCATAAAGCACCAATGTTAAGACAAACGTAAGTGCTGTTGAAATTAAAGCTGTCCATCTAACAACAGAATCTTCTTTCGATTTATCAAAAATCATCGGAAGAACTAATACAGCTACGGCTCCAATAAACGGTAACCATAAAATCCAATTTAAAATGCTCACGGGCAATTCTCCTTATATAACTATTAAATAGTAAAAATATATCCTGCTAATGAAACTATTAAGACAATAAAATAAAATTGAATTTTTCCAGACTGAACAATTCTTAATACTAGATTAAAAATATTTACAGCTGTTCCAGTTCCATCAACTCCAACTCCGTCTATAACAACATCATCAAACCACTTACTTATTTTAAAACAAAATCTGTTAACAGATGCCATACCGTCGATTGCATATCTGTCATATATACCTAAATCGATAAAGGCTAAGGTATTTTGTATTCCAAATAAAACTTTTTTAATAACAATATTTAAATAGAAATCATCCATATAATACTTATTCACAAGCCATCTATAGTACCCACTAAAAGTATTTACAAACTTCGCCGGATCAATCGCTTTTTTAATATACATAAGGAAAGCTAAAAATATTCCTGCCAGAGCAATAAATACAGAACCAATTGCTCCAATAGTGTGAGCAGTGTGTAGTTTATGCATATCTACATCACGACCAGCAAATCCCGTTGTGTGGTGATCATCAAAATGAGCGTGTTCCCAAGTTTTACTTTCTCTTGTGTCAGTTGCCCCTAACTGCTCTCTTTTATAGTTTTTAAAGTTTTCAACTTTTGGAGCTTGAACTAAAGTTTGAAACCATTCATTTTTACTTTCAGGAAAAATTCTAATTTTATTTAAACCCGTAAGAGATCCTGAATAAAAAACGCCTAAAGTAAAAAGAGCTAAAACTAAAAGTGGTCCATTGTGATTCCACTTAAAGTGTTCATGGTGAGCATGATCATAAATATGTTGATCTCTTGGCTTTCCAAAGAATGCTAAGAATAACCATCTAGACATATAAAATGGTGTTAAAAATGCTCCAATAAATCCAAGTACACAGGCAATTTTAATTGCTATAGAAGTAGAACCGCCAAAGAAGGCCATATAAAGAGCATCACCTAAAATTCTATCTTTAGAAACATAAGCTGAAAATCCTGGAATACCAGAAATTGCTAGAGTACAACATACGATTGCAAAAAATGTTATTGGAAGTTTTTTACGTAAACCTCCCATTTTAGGAAGTTGTTGTTCATGAATTGCATGGATTACAGAACCTGCACTCATGAAGAGACATGCTTTAAAAACGGCGTGAGTTATAATGTGCATAAAAGCTGCATTATATGAACTCATTCCAACTCCTAAAACCATATAACCAAGTTGTGAAATTGTTGAGTAAGCAAGAACCGCTTTAAAATCTGTCTGCACAAGTGCGATTGTTGCTGCAAGTACAGCGGTGATCCCACCAATTATTGCAACAAATGGAAGAAGTCCACCAGCTTCAAGAAGTGGGAAAACTCTTAGAGATAAATAACATCCAGCTGCAACCATTGTAGCTGCGTGAATTAAAGCAGAACCCGGAGTAGGTCCCATCATCGCATCTGGAAGCCAAACCTGTAATGGAAACTGAGCCGATTTACCCATATTCCCCATGAAGATCATTAGACCTGCGAATGTCGCAGCTCCAACCCCAAGTATTTGTCCTGAAAATTTACCATCAGCAATACCTGCATATAAATCAACATAACTAACAGATCCGCATAATTGCCATATTGCTAAAATACCAAGTAGGAATAAAACATCCCCAACCCTTGTTGTCATAAAAGCTTTTAAAGAAGCGTCTCCTGCTGCTTCTTTTTCATAGTAAATACCAATTAGAGAATAAGAACAAAATCCCATGATCTCCCAAAAAATAAATAATAGAAGTAGGTTATCCGCAAGAACCAAACCAATCATTGCTGAAGTAAAGAGAGGAAGAAACGTAAAGAAACGATCATGTCTCTTATCTCCATCCATATACCAAGTTGAATAAATGTGAATTAAAGAAGCTACTCCTGTTACCATTAGCAACATAATAACTGCCATATTATCTATATATATACCTAAATCTATTTTGAAGATTTGATCTGCAAAAGATATGTCGATCCAGTTAAAAACTTTATGAACATAATAATCAGTCGCATATTTTCCAAAAATAAAATCTTTGAAGATTCTACATGTATAGAAAAATGACAACACAATTGCTGCAACTGAAAGGTAAGCTCCACCTTTTGAAAACTTTCTACCCCAAAAAGCATTTATAATAAAAGCTAGTACCGGTAAAAGATAAATTGGTGCAATAGAAGAAACTGTATATTCCATTTTATATCGTCCTTAATTCTTTAATTGATTTGCTTCATCAATATGAATTGTTTCTTTGTTCTGAAAAAATCTAATTACTATCGCTAGAGCAACTGCTGATTCAGCGGCAGCAACACAAATAATAAATAGAGCAAAAATATCTCCATCAACATTTCCTGACACATACTTTGAATATGCTACAAAATTTAAAGCTGATGCATTCAAGATTAACTCTAATCCTAGAAGCATTGCCACGATATTTTTCTTTGCAATAACCATTACAAGGCCAATAACAAATAAAAACATCCCTATCATTAAATACGCGTTAAGTGATATTGCTTGTTCCATTAGTCATTTCCTCTTTTTGGTCTAGAAATAATTGCTGCACCAATTAAAGCACCGAGTAATAATACAGAAGATATTTCAAATACAAGAATATGATCTGTAATTAGCTTCATTCCTATTTCTTCTACTGTAGAAGAATAATTTGTTGGACTTGTTACTTCAATTGACTTGGTAATATTATTAATTAATTTGTAAGCAATACATAAAAAAACTAAACCTGAAAGACCTGCAAAACCAAATGTCCACTTGTTACCCATTGCAGGTGCAAGGCCCAAAAGTTGTTCCGCTTTTGATTTAAAAGTTTTACCACCAGTTAACATAACCGCAAAAAGCATTAAGATTACAACACCACCAACATAGACCATTATCTGAACAGTCCCGACAAAGTCAGCTCCTAGCGAAAAATATAAACCTGCTATACCCAGAAGTGATCCTAATAAACCAACACCTGCATGCATAATGTTTCTAGTTGATACACAAAACAAAGCAGAAGATATGGTCAAGAATGAAGATAAAATAAAAAGTATTTTTATAAACGTCATCTTAAAATCCTAGTGAACTAAAAGTTCGTAAATTGATTTACCGTTAAATATAACCATCCAAAAACTAACTCCAACTAAATTGAAGATCGCGATTGGAGTTAAATATTTCCAACATAGAGACATTAACTGATCTACTCTTAATCTTGGAAACGTCCATCTAATCCAAATAACTACATAATATAGAGCAAAAGCTTTAGTAATAATTGATCCAACTTGAAGTAGTTGCCCAATTGCCCCTGGAGCTTTTTCAGCTAATCCAAATGGAACATTATATCCACCTAAAAATAAACAAGAAGCAACAGCCGCCACAACGAAAACTTCTGTAAATTCAGCAAGAGCAAAAAATCCAAATCTTAATCCTGTATACTCAGTATGAAACCCAGATACAAGTTCAGACTCTGCTTCTGGTAAATCAAATGGCGCTCTATTTGTTTCAGCTAGCATTCCAATAAAGAAAACAAAAAAACCAATAAACGAAAATGGATTATGAAAAACAAACCATGTATGCGGCAATCCACCTTGTGAGCCAACAATTTTATCAAAGCTCATTCCACCAGAAAGTAGGGCAATAGCTAAAATTGAAATCGTTACCGGTATTTCATAAGATATAATTTGAGAAGCTCCTCTCATACCACCAAGCATTGACCATTTAGAATTTGAAGCGTATCCGCCAAGAAAAACTGAAAGACCAACAAGTGAAGAGATCGCGATTAAGTAAAACACACCAACATTTAAATTTGTTAAAGCAAATCCACTAGAAAGCGGAAGAACTGCAAATGTTGAAAAAACACCAAGAAGAGCTAAAAAAGGAGCAAAATAAAAAAGAAACTTATCTGCACCATTTGGCATAATATCTTCTTTAGTTAACATTTTTAGAGCATCAGCTATTAACTGTCCCAGTCCATAAGGTCCAACTCTGTTTGGACCAATTCTTTGTTGAATATCTGCAGAAATTTTTCTTTCTGCATATGTTCCAAGCCCGCCAATAGTCGCTCCCATTCCTAACAAAACACCGCCAAAGGCAAACATTACTAAGAATGTAAAAGTAGAAGTTGCATCATGTCCTAAGACACCGCTCATCCAAGTTACACTATTTTGGAAAATTTCAAACTCAAGTAAATACGTTGCAATAGTCGAATTCATTTCAACTTATCCTTATTTGTTATCAATATTTATATTATTATTTTTATGAAAACTTCTTACCCAATCCAAGTCTCCCTTCTTCCAGCAATAGGCTAAACCCTCAAGCAAGACAGAAATAAAACTTAAAAGAACAATCAGTGCATAAACACCATTTCCTTGTTCGTTAACTTGTTTGAAAACACTAACGACAGGAAACATAAGAGTTGATTCAACATCAAAAATTATAAAAATTAACCCTATAACGTAAAATCGAATATTAAATGCAGACCATGCGTCACCAACAGGTTCTTCACCACATTCATAAGCCATTTCTTTTAAACGTGTAGGTTTTTTGGGACTTAAAATTTGTGTTACTATCATGCCGCCGCCAAAAAGTAAGACGGTTAAGATCATCATGATCACTATGGGCATAAAAACATCTAAATTTGCAGATGCCATTTCATATCTCCTAAAAGTATAGTACAAAGGGTTTTTGACAGGTTACACGATACCAAACATGTTGAAAATAAAAAGATTTATAAAAATTTTTCCTATGAAACGATGAAAAAATTAGTTGAAATATTCACAAAACTGAAGCTGAATTTACCTAACTCTAACGCGGTGAATGTAACGGGAATCTCTAAAGAGAATTTCCCTTTTTTCTTTTATGCTCTAGGCCATAGTGATTTAATTAAGCCAAATTCACTTATATTAACTTCGACAAAAGCTGAATCTGATTACATAAACGAAAAACTTAAAGGTAATTTTAAAACATATCAATTTTTCGGCCTTGACTCGTCGCCTTATAGTTCAGTCATACAATCTGAGTCATTTTTAATTGATAGATTTAATACACTTTCAAATTTAATTGAAGATAGATCAGACAAAGTCATTATCTGTGACATTGAGTCATTTTGTTACAAAGTACCGGATAAAGATTTTTTTTCTAAAAATAAAATTGATTTGGAAATTTCTCAAATTATTTCTCCGTCAGAACTGGCGTCAGCGTTAGTAAATATTGGGTATAAAAATACACCGACAGTCGAAGAGGCTGGAAGCTTTTCTAAAAAAGGCGAAATATTTGATATTTATCCAATTAATTCAGCTCCAATTAGAATTCATTACTTTGATGATATGATTGAAGAAATTTTTCTCATTGATGCTGCTACAAATAGAACCGATAAAAATTCTCCTCAAGAAAAAGTGAGGATTTATCCGTCTCCACAGATTATATTAGATGAAAAGTTTCATACAACATTGAGAGCAAACTTGCCACAATTCAGCTTAGTGGAAAAAGATAAAGCTCTTTATAAAAATGAACTTTTATCTAATCTAAGGGACAAAAAACTCTTTGCTGAATATACTAATTTATATTCTTTGTTTTTAAACAATTCTTCCACAATTACAAATTATATAGACTTTAATAACACCAATATTTTTACAATTAATATCGAAAATATTTACGATGAAATAGATCTCTATAAAGAAAAAATTGATACTGAATTTGAAGAAGAAAAAAATGATCTTGATAGTAATATTATTGCGCCAGAAAGTGACAAGTTTTATGATTTTGAAGCAATAGTTATTATTAAGTCC
>CAYGTU010000046.1:0-17251 GCA_964352945.1 uncultured Bacteriovoracaceae bacterium | reverse complement strand
TATTTATCCTTTCAATCTTCATTAATTTAGTTTTACTTCGTAAGTTAAATTTCTTTGTGAAATTAATAGCGAGAATTATTGTAATGGTGTCAGTTATGGTTGCGAATTTATTAGCACTTTATTTCTTCTTCCCTGACAACTTAGATCCCTCTATAGAAGTTTTCAAGTCAACATTCTTATAGAATATTATTCTTCCTCATCTTCTTCACCGACCTCTTCACCGACCTCTTCACCGACTTCAGGATCTTCATCTACAAAATTATCACCAAATTTATTATCTAAGTTTGCAGGTACGCATCCAAATTTCTTATCACCTTTGATTTGTCCACTTACTCCTGTCACATCAGATTGTGAAGTAGCTGGGTTAGTAAAATCACTTGGATGCCTTACTGTGAAAAGCTTTTGATTTGATTTTTTCATAAAAGGATTTTCTGGATCTGGCGGCCAGTAGAAATGCACCGTTTTAGTTGAGGCAGTGTTTTCATCCGCTCTGATATGTTGTCCATTTTGAAAATAGAACCAAATCTTTTTTAATAATCCTTCTCTAATTAAAAGATAATCATCTGTAGCTAGAACTGTATTTCCATTACCATTTAATGTGGTAAGAGTTTCTCTTACAGAAAGGTAAAGCCCTTCAGTATCAACACCAACAAGCTCTCTTAGAGCAACAAATAATTGGTTATTCGAGTAATAATGAGTTTGATTAGGACAGTAAACTTTGAATGTATTTGAATCAATCCAAGGAGTCATAATATATCCAAGTAATCCAGCGTCAGGCATTGTATCAGATTGTAATTCTGGAGGTAGTGCCGTCTTAGGAAACGTAGGCCATTTGAATGGGTAAAATATCTTTTGACCACTAGCAAAGGTCGCTCCACTTTGTTCGACAATTTTTTTAATTTGATCATGTATTTTTAAATTAGTTGTTACTGGATCTGTTCCAAATCTAGAGTCATTATAATTCCAAGTATTAAAATGAATTGGTTGTAATTCAAGTCTTGGGTATTGAATCTTGTCATCTAAAGTTTGATTTGAAGCATAGATGTCATGACAGAAAATTGTTCGCACACCAGGTGGAACAGCTGGAGGACTTTCAGCTTCTGTAAAATAAAAGTGTAATCGATAAGCAGTTTCATATAAGTACTCACCATTAGGTGTTGTAGCAAACCCTCTCGTGATACAGGTATATTGATTAACTGGCAAAATTTGAAGTGGTCCAAGATTATTATTATCAGGTGGATCCTGGTATTTAGTATAGTTAACAGAGGTAGTTCTTACCTCAGGGTTAAACTGATCAACAATTGTAAGAACGTAATTAACACCTTCCTGAAATTGTCCACCAACACCGACTCGAATAGAGTTATTAGCAAAAAAGCTAGATTCTTTTGGCAGAGTAACTTCAGTGGTACCACCACTTTCAGAACTAATCTCTAGGGCACAAGCGCCACCACTAGTTTCAAGCTTTCCATCTTTTATAAGAGAATTACACCACTTTTGAATTGTACTAAAACTATCATCGAGTTCTAAAACACCCATATTAAAATTGAGATATAAGTATTCTTCTTGATGTGTTTTATCTGCGCAAAAACTATCACAAAGGCCAAGCATAGTTGCTTTTTTATTTTGACATGAGCAGTGATCAGATTTTAAAACAATGGCCCCAGTAGGCTTTGTTGCTTCTACATCAGTTGGATTTTCTGGATCTTCTGTCGTGTTGTCATCAGGCGTGCTTACATCGCCAATTAGGGCAGGTCTGGCATCCGGAAGTTGATCCACACACGAGCTAACCATTAATGCCATAAAGGAAATTAATAATAGGTAAATTATTTGGTGTTTCTTCATCTTCTGCCTCAGCTTGCGTATCGATCGCTTTCACGAGTAACTTTATACGTTATTTTAGCATTTACCCTTATATATAGAGGCAATGAAAATGGGAATCATGTAATTTCAGGCACTTGGCTGATGTTAGAAAATATTAAACAAAATATTTTTGCCAATAATACTTTTCATACTAATGTTTTTAAGGACTTGCTCGATAAGCTATTTGTAAGTGATGAGAATCTTATAATCAATTCTTAATCACTTTTAAATAATGCACAACAGTATTAAAATAGATACAAGGGTTTAAGGAGAGTATTATGACAAAAGCAGATTTAATCGCAGTTTTGGAAAAGCAGGCAAATCTTCCACATCATCAGGCAGAAAAAGTTATAAATATCTGTTTTGATAGTATGATCCAAGCGTTATATGATGATGAGAGAATCGAAATTAGAGGATTTGGCTCATTTGCAAATAGAAACTATAAAGCTTATGAAGGAAGAAACCCAAAAACTGGAAAAGTAGTTAAGGTTTCGGCCAAAAAAGTACCATTCTTTAAAGTTGGAAAACAATTAAAAGAAATGGTAGACGAAGGTAAAGATAAATATGTAATAAGAGAAGCATAACAAAAACAACAATCAACGTCTTAAAAGGACCAAATGACCCCGAGAATTTCGGGGTCTTTTTTTTGTTCAAAATTTAAACAAATAGAATAAATAAGACTATTTTAAACTCTATCTAGCTTATAAGCTTAGTTCAAATTGGCATCTGAATTGCTTCTTATATTTATAAGATATTGGAGGTCTTATATGGGTAGTTTAAAAAGTGTTTTAGTTTTAGCCTTAATTTTATTGTTTAGTAGTTGCGGAGATAAGAATAAATCAAAAAAGCAAATTACTAATGTAATTGAAGACAATACTCAAATCATTGATCAAATTCTAAAAGAAGACTGTCAGCTATATGTTTTAGAGAGTCATCCAACCCTAGCAGCTGCAATCATTTGTACTGATTCAGATAGCTTTGTTTTGACTCAAACTGGAGATTTTTTAACAGATAATAGTATTACTTTGGATAGTCTTGCAGGTTACTTACCTGTACCTAACGAAGATAATGGTGAAGAAGCTGAAACTGAAGAAGGTGAGACAGTGAATTGTAACTGTTCAAGAAAAAACATTATTATAAATGGGTCTTTTGAAGAAGGTCATGGACTAGGTAACAATCAATGGGGAGTTTACGCTTCTATACCTGGGTGGTTTGCAGATACAAGTTATGTTGATGCTCCGATTGAAATTCAAAATGGAGATAATATTGGCGGAATTAAAGCGGCCCATGGTAGTGCAAAATTAGAGCTAGATTCACATAATAAAGATGGCTATACAAAATCTGATTCAAGAGTAACTCAAATTGTTGATACAGTTGTAGGAGCGAAATATAAATTAAAATTTAAATTTGCTCCAAGAATTCCAAATAGTGAAGAAACAAATAGAGTAAATGTTTTTTATAATGGAAACTTAGTGGCATCAGTAACAGGAACTCAAACAAAATGGAAACAATATAAAATAGAAGTTACTGGCACAGGTCCACAAAGTGAATTAAGTTTTGCAGCAGTTGAAGATAACGATACATTAGGTGGATACATTGATAAAGTAAGAATGAAAAGAATTTGTCCAAAAAAATAATTTAAAATAGGCCGTTACAAAGCGGCCTTTATTTTTTGTTGAGTAAATTTTAAGACACTAAACCAGACAACAATATAGCTAGTAAAAAATAAAACTTTATTAGTTTCAATAATGGGTTTTAATTCACTTCCAATAAATGCGGATAAATAAATCACAAAACTAACAAAAATAATTAAAATAGCATAATGAGAAGAAAGGAATTTGAAAATTTTAGGCCTTAAACTCCCATAGGAAAACATGATGATTGGTTTTAAACCAGGCGTAATTCTCATTAGTAACTGTAATTTTTTAGGATGTGAATCAATTAAACTAGAATACTGTAAAAGTGTTTCATTAGAAATTTTCTTCTGAATAAATTTATTTTGAAATAATTTATTTCCTAAATGATAGCCAATTAAAAATGTAAGAGTTTCTCCAAGAAGTAATGCAGCTATCGTAATTAAGACAAGAGATGAAGTATGTAAAAGCCCCGTACCCGCCAGTAAACCAGTTACAACAATGGTTAAATCTAGATTATTTGGAATAACTCCTAAAGCAGTTAAAAAAATAATACCACCCAAATACCATAACAGCTGATCTGGAGGATAGGAGAGTATGAGCTGCTGAATGGCCTGCATTATTTAACCCAGCTTAAGAGTACTTTTCCTTTTGCTTTTCTTTGTTCTAAAAATCTATGGGCCTCACTTACATCTTTGGCCGCAAAGATTTCTCCAATATGAGGCTTGTAGGGACAAGTTTCAATCTTAGGTAGATTTTTTTTCATCCATTCATTATCATCAAAATATTTAAGAGCATTAAATCCGCTAACAGACTTTGACTGCATCGTGAGTTTTAACATTGAAAATTTTGGTATTTGAATGATAGTTTTTAGAACTTTGAAAATATTTGCTTTTCCATCTGTTATAGCAGACTGAACTCCAATACAGGTTAGTTTCCCCGATTTACCTAGTATTTCATAATGGGCTTTTAGACTTTTTCCACCAGAAGAATTAAGAATAAAGTCGAAATCTTTTTCTCCTGATTTTTCAAATTCTTCTTGGGTATAGGCCTTAGCGCCGTAGGATTCAATAAAGGTTTTCTTAGATTCACTGGAAGTTAAACCAATACATTCAGCTCCAACATCTTTACACATTTGCATGGCCATAACCCCAACACCACCTGTGGCACAATCCAGAAGTACTTTATCTCCTTTTCTAATTCTGCCAAATTCATGAAGAGCTATATGAGCAGTCAGAAAAGTAACTGGTGAAGCAGCACCTTCAGCTAAGCTAAAACCAGCGGGAAGATTTAATACTTGCCACTCGGGAAGAGTAACAGAAGATGTATAACCTCCAAAACGAGTTCCGGCCATAACTTGGTCACCAACTTTAAATCTGGTTACAGAAGAACCAATTTTTTTAACGACTCCACTGATTTCATATCCAGGTGTAAAAGGTTTTGGTGGAGCATCTCTATACATACCTAGCCTCATAACTATGTCGGCGAAATTAATACCAGAATAATGAACATCAATCTGAACTTCATCATCCTTAAGTGATTCACTAACTTCTTTTGATTTGAACTTTAAAAGATCACTTGTTCCATACTTATCAATTTCAATATAACTAGTTTGCATGACTTCTCCTTACTCGATTTTTAAGATCTACATCGTAGACTGTATTAAATGTAAACAATACTTGACATTATGTCTAGTATCATGTACATTTTGCCTATGGGTATTGTAAACAAATTAAAATTGGCCCGAATTGAAGCTGAGAATCTTACTCAAGAGAAGCTCGCCAATTTAGTTAATTGTTCAAGACAAACTATTAATTCCATCGAAAAAGGAAAGTTTAATCCTTCTGTCGAGCTTGCGTTAAAACTAGCTCAGCGATTAAATAAAAAGGTTGAAGAACTATTCTCATTAGATGAGGAGAATAAATAATGGAATTTATATTCTCACTACCAAAATGCTATATTTTAATTAGTGTCGCTATCTATGCTGTAATTCTTTATTTTTTTGATTGTCGTCAATTATCAGATGAAAGAAGAGAACTTATAAGACTTAAGGCTTTAAGGTTTTCGCAAAAATTTACAACTTATGCCTTACTTTTAATTGCTATTATAAACTTTTTTGTAGTTTCGATTAATTCAGAATTGTTACTAGGAATACTTATTTTAACAGCACTTTATTCTGAATTAGTGGCAAAAATTTATTTCGATAAAATCTACTAAAGTGAATAGTTAAAACCTAAACCAAAAGTCTTACTCTTTTCAATTCCACCGTTAATATCTATATTCGATGTTAATGAAGTATTAAGATCAATTGCAAGTTCATTAGTTATATGAAATTCAGACCCTAGGGAGAGTTGATTAATCCTAACTGAGCTATCAGAGTTTTTATTATTTTTCTCAATCTCAGCTTTTCCTGAACTAATTGAAGCTTGAATATAGGGTTTGATAATAATATTTGAAGACATTATATTATAATGAATTCTTTGAGATAAATTTGCTAATGATAAGTTAGCCGAAAGAGAATCTCTAACTATAGTATTGCCATTAATTTTTAAGTTTTCACTTGAAGCAAACCGAGTAAAACCAATTCCAGTTGAACCACTAAATTTATTATACAAAGCGTAGTTCTTTCTTAGACCAATAGAGATACCATTCATTCTCTCAAACACATTATTTTGTACACTTAATCTTGTAATGGCAGTTTCAAATTGAATTCCTTTAGTGATATCTAAATTAAGACCCGAATGACTATTAACCTTTGAAGTTGATTCTCCTGCAAATAAGAGACTTGTGCTTAAAAGTGTCGTTAAAATAATCATTTTTTTCATAAAATTGACCTCGGATTTCAAGTAGTTATAGGAAAATGATAACACCAACTTAGATTTGAATCTATGAGTAATGAAAAGATTACATGATTAGGCAGTTAACCTTGTGATTAATACGTGAGCAGTTACAATTATTGAGTAATAAAAATTTTTGGGGTGGAAATGAAGCAGTTCTTAATTTTATCATTAATACTATCTACTTTAGCTTTTGGAAATGATTCTGAACAAAGACAACCAGAAGACTGCTTTTATGCGGGTCAGTTATTAGGTTTTAAACTTAAGACAGATTACGATGCTTGGAGTTCTGAAAATGAAATAGGAATCTGGTGGTCAGTTTTTAATAAAGATTTCACATACAAGAGAAATATAAGTATGGATCCAAAATTTCCACAGTATATGGATGTGAAAGTTACTAAGGATAGATTTAACTTTGAAGAAGTGGGTTATAAGGCTGAAAATATTGGTAATGAAGAAACACACTTTGAATCTCTCATCTCTGATATTGATTCAATTCCTGATAGTAAATTAGATAGAAAGAATAACGATAGTACCGTTTTAAGCTACACAGTGAGAGAATATAACTTAGTGGGATATTCAACAGTTCTTTATTTGAAAAAAAGCATTCCTTTAAGGAATCAAGACTGGAAAAACTTTACTGAAAGAACTGCAGGAATCAATATTGGTGGAAAAGTATACACTCATTCTTGGACTAGAAAAGGTTCAAATGATGATGGAGAAATTTCATTTAAATTTTATCGAGGATGCAGAAAGCTAAACCCAGATAAAGTAACTAGTGTTCATAAAGAAAAGTTTTAATTACTCAAAGAAGTTTGAAACTTTTAAATGAACGTCTTGAGATACAGAATCAATTTCATTATCAAGTTCATGTAAAGAGCCCTCAGCATATTGAAAGTAATCAAAATGCTTAGCATTTTTCTTTAAAACCTCAATAGTCTTTCTAGCATTTACATACGTGTCCTCATCTGAAGATAGTAATACTAAACCTTTTATTGATTTACTAATTTTCCAGCTTTGAGAATGGATTGATGTCATTAATAAATTACTAGAAAATAAGGGAACCAAAAGTGGTGAATTGGGTTTTATAGGATCAACATGAGGATTATTCTGTGTGAAAAGTTTTTGAGTAAGTGATTGCTCTGTTATCTTTAAGAGGCTTTTATTTTTTAAACTAGTTTCTCCCACCAAAACCTTTGGACTAATTCCAGGAGCGATTAAGCAAATTTGTTTTACTTGCTTTGGAGAGTAGTAAGCAAGTGCATAGGAAGCGAGTCCACCTGTAGACCAACCCAGTAAATTCATATCTTTATTAGATCCTGTATAAGTTTTCCAAACAAGTTTAGTTAATTCACCTATATTTTTAATAGTAGTATTATTCATGGAACCGGTTGATCCACCTTGTCCCATATAATCAAAAGTAATGACATTAAAACCCTGGTTATTTAAATGATTAAATAAGGGGCGATGATTTAACATTGAATCCCCTAAACCTTCTAAATAAATGATATTACCTTTTAAGGGAAATGAAGTTTTGAGAATACCTGTTCTTATTTTAGAATCTTTAAATTGAATTGAGCTAAGTTTCCATTCAGTGGCCATAGCTGAAAATGATATTATCAATAATATAATGAATAGTTTCATAATTTTCCCCTTAAGAAGGGGTTATATAGTAAATATTAAAATTCAACAAGAAGTATTGAAAGTTGTGTAAAATCTATAAAAAATTAAAATAACTGATGTAAACTCAAGCAAGTAATTTGGCTTATCTCATGATAATAATAGTGAGTAGTTTTAAGCGTACCATCAGTTTTCTCAACATTATAACTGGCTATATAGTCAGTAGCAGGATTAATTCTAAAGATAGATTTAGGCTTAAATGATCCGTAAAGTTTAAGTACTGGTTTATTATCTGAATATTCCGCTATAATAGAGCTTGGATCAACTCCCATGTGACCAAACATATTACAAAGCTTTCTAGGAGCATCTGCACCTCTAGCACCAAGAGCTCCATAAGGGGTTACAATTTTTGGTCTTATATATGTAATTGAGCCATTTTTATTTACAAAATATTTTTCAGCACGCATAGCTTTAATCGCTTCGCCAGCATTAAAGTTTCCACCTTGTCTTGTTTGAGAATGAGCAATGCTAATTATTGATAATATAAATAGAATTCTAAAGATTAAACATTTCAATGAATTCTCCCTCGTAAAAAGCACCACTCATATTTTTTCCATAAGGACTAGCTTGATATAGACTAAATTTTAAATTTTGATACTTAATGAGTTCAGTTCTAGATGTCATTACACCTTGGAAGAAGACATTTTGAGTTTTGTATTTAGGTAAATAGGCTAATCTCAGGTATTGTCTTAAAGGTAATATCTTCGGTCCACTTTGTGAAAAGTCATAAGCATAGCCGTCTACAACTAAAAAAACATGAAAGTACCAATTAGAGCGATAGTAGAGTTCATTATTCTGATAAAATTCTTTAGAGCCCCATCTTGAATCAAAATGATTTAGTTGAGCAAAATCTTGATGAATTGATACAACATAAGCTGATTTAAACGATATCTTATTTGAATATAAATATTTAACAAAATGCTGGATATTTACACCGCATTTATTAGAACTTAATAGATTACTATTGTAAAAACTTGAAAATGCCTGTGGAGCACTCATTGCTAGAACATTTACAGATAATAAAAATCCAATGATTAGAGTTATTTTCTTCATAAGTAGAGTTTATTAATATTTTCTAAGCATTTAGACAGGCCAAAAAGGCAATAATGTAAATATTATATATTTTAATGCTCCATACAAGACCAAATTTCCTACTAATTTGATTGCTTTGAAAATGATATAATAACCATCTACAAAGGAAATATATGAGTGAATCAGATTTAAAATATGCCATTATTGGTGCTGGACCTTGTGGAGTAGCTGCAATTAGATGTTTTTCTAAGAAAGGAATTCCTTTTAAGGCTTTCGAGTTCCACGATCAAGTCGGTGGTATTTGGAATAGTGATAATCCTTTAAGTACTATGTACAACTCAGCTCATCTTATTTCTTCAAAGACTATGACTCAAATTGAAGAGTTTCCGTTTGAAGAAAGTGTAGCTGATTTTCCTCATAACAAAGTAATAAAAAAATATTTTCTAAATTTTGCAGAAAAATATGAACTCAATAAGCATATTCGTTTTAATTCAAATATTTTATCTGTTACTAGAAATGATGATTCAACTTGGACGGTTAAATATAAAGATACTAAAACAAATGAAGAGTTTTCTGAAAACTTCAAAGGAGTTGTATTAGCTACAGGTCTTTTTAATAAAGGAAATGAAAATACTCCAAAATGGGAAGGTGTTGAAACTTTTAAAGGCGAAATCATTCACGCTGCTGATTATAAATCGGGAGATGTATTTGCTGATAAAAGAGTGCTTATAGTTGGCTGTGGTAATAGTGCCGCTGATATTGCTATTGATGCTGTTCATCGAGCAAAGTCAGTGGATATGAGTGTTCGTCGAGGTTATTATTTTATTCCTAAATATTTATTTGGAAAACCAATGGATATGATGAATGCAAGTTTTAAAAAATATATTCCTTCATTTATTAAAAAGAAATTAGAGACTCAAACAATACAATGGTTTGCAGGTAATCCCGTAAACTTTGGTTTTCCTAAGCCAGATTATAGTTTTTTAGAATCTCACCCAGTTATCAATTCTTATCTTCTACAACATGTAGGGCATGGAGATATAAATATAGTTAAGGATATTTTAAAATTTGAAGGCAACACTATTCATTTTAGAGATGGAACTAAAAAGGAATACGATGTTATTTTAACTGCTACTGGTTATCATATAAAATTTAAATATATTTCTCATGAGTTACTGAACTGGAAAGGGGATTGTCCAGATCTTCACTTAAATATTTTTCACCCCAAGTTTGATAATTTATTTGTTGCTGGAATGATTGAAGCTACCGGAATTGGTTGGCAGGGACGCTACAATCAAGCAGAACTTATATCTAATTATATTCTTCAAAAAGAGCAAACTCCTCATTCAAGTGAATTTAAAAAATTTGAAGATGAGAGAAAGGCTAATGATACTGATCTATCAAATGGTACGAAATATCTAAAACTTGCTCGTATGGCCTATTATGTTGATAAGGAAACCTACGTTTCATTAGTAAATAATAAAATTAAATTGCTCTCATCTAGCAGTTTATAACTCATCGCCTTATTGATCTTTACCACAGAAGGTCATAATATTTTTCTATGACTAAAATACAATACTTTATTGGAGTTGACGGTGGTGGAACAGGAACTCGTTTAAAGATTCTTGATTCAAACGGAACTTTTTTATCAGAGGGATCAGGAGATGCTTCTGCCTTATCACTTGGAATTGAGAAGTCATGGAAATCAATAACAGATATTCTTAAAGATACTTTAAAAAATAAAGATTTCAAATTATCAGACTGTGCTCTGGGTGTTGGAATTTCTGGGATGAATAATGAGAACTGGAAAAAAGATTTTTTAAAAGCTAATCCAGGTTTTAAAGTAGTAATTGCAAAATCTGATGGATTTACCACTTTACTTGGAGCTCATAATGACAAGCCTGGAATTATTATTGCTTTAGGCACCGGTAGTGTTGGAATGAGCAAAGATAGTAAGGGAAAAATCAAAGCTGTTTCAGGTTGGGGGTATCCAGCTGGAGATGAAGCCTCGGGCTCTTGGTTAGGTATGCAGTCTGTTCGCTATACTCAAAAAGTTTTAGATGGCAGAGTCAAATCAAGTCCGCTAAGTGAAATGATAAAAAAAACATGCGCTAAAACTTCCAATGAATTTTTAAAATGGTTGGGCAAAGCAACTCAAACAGACTATGCCACACTTGCACCCTTAATTTTTATGGTCGCTTCAAAAGATGCATATGCCAGTGAGTTGATAGATAAATCACTTATAGATATTGAGCAAATGATTAATGCTCTAGATAAAGATAAAGGACTTCCGATCGTTATGTGTGGAAAATTAGGTGAGCATTTCTTAAGTTATCTGCCAGAACATATATCAAAAAGATGTATTCCTAGTGTCGGTAGTTCTGTTGATGGTGCTTTAATGTTAGTTATGCCAAAGGATAAAAAGTGAAGATCACTGGAAATATTATAACTCCTGATAAATCATTTTTTGGTGAAGTTGATTTTACAGATTCGATTCAAAATATAAAAGAGTTAGATAAAATTAAAGTTGGAAGTAATTTCTTATTACCGGGTTTCATTGATCTTCATGTGCACGGTGGTGGTGGAGCTGATGTAATGGAAGGCGAAGAAGCTATCAGAGTAATGCTTAAAACTCACGCTAAGTCAGGAACCACTTCACTTCTGGCCACTACAGTAACTGATAAAACGGAAAAATTAAAAAGTGTTTTTAAAGATATTGCAAAAGTTTTAAAATATCCAAAAGAGGGTGAAGCAAGTTTACTCGGAGTTCATTTAGAGGGACCATTTTTGTCTTCTCAGAAAATGGGAGCTCAACCCGATTTTGCTAGGGCCTTTGATTTAGAGGAAGTTATTTCTTTACATCAAATTGCTCCTATTAAAATTATAACAATTGCTCCTGAATCTAATATTTCCAAAGAAGAAATCAGTAAATTAAAAAGTGAAGGCATTCTTATCCAAATCGGACATTCCAATGCTGATTATGAAACATCAAAAGAGTTTATCGAGAAAAATGCTAGTAGTGTGACACATTTATTTAATGCCATGTCAGGTTTTCATCACCGTGCACCAGGGCTTGTAGGTGCTTGTTTAGCTCATGCAAATTATGCGGAATTAATTCCAGATCTTTTACATGTTCACCCTGGGGCAATCTCTATGGCCTTAAGATCAATTCCGGAACTCTATTTTGTTACTGACGCAACAGCAGCTTGTGGAATGCCTGATGGAACCTATAAACTTGGTAGCAATGAAGTTTATAAATGCGGAAATGGAATTCGTCTTAAAGATGGAACTCTTGCAGGTAGTTCACTTACAATGGATTTAGCATTTAAAAATATTTATGGCATTATAAAAAATATGCAAGAGTGCTCAAAAAGATTCTCAGGTATACAAGCTAACTTACTCAATTTGAAAAATAAAGGAAGTTTAATTAACGGAAATATTGCTGATATCGTTGTACTTGATCAGAATCAAAATTTAAGAGAAGTTTATCTAGCTGGAGCTAAAATATGATGACAAAAATGCTAGAAGAAACTCTGCAAACAAAATCTGTACTAAAAAATCAATGGTCAAAAAATACAATTCAGCTTGAAAAGATTTCAAGTATAATTAAAAAACTAAATCCTTACTGTTTTATTACATTTGCTAGAGGAAGCAGTGATCATGCTGCGGCTTATTTTAATTATATTGCTTCGCTGGAATTAAAAAAACTTTCAACGTCACTTACACCTTCATTAGTGTCTGTTCATAACTCAAATTTGGATTTTTCACGTGCTATGGGAGTAGGGATTTCACAGTCAGGAAAGGGACCAGATATTTTATCTCTTATTAAAAAAGTAAATTCACAAAACTCAATTACATTAGCACTTGTTAATAATATAGATTCACCTCTAGCGAGTGAAGCTAAATTAGTCTATCCGTTATGGGCTGGAGTTGAAGTCTCTGTTGCTGCAACAAAATCTTTTATTGCTTCCATTTATGCTGCAGCTTCAATAATTGCTAAAGTAAATGAAAATTTACAATTACTCGAGGCCATCGAAAAATCTCCAGATTTCTTACCAAAAGAGCTTGATTCACATTGGGATAATATAATAAATATATTAAAGGACAGTGAACGAACAATGATTGTAGGCCGTGGACTTGGATATGCAATTGCTCATGAAGCAGCTTTAAAATTAAAAGAAACATGTCACATTCAAGCTGAAGCAATTTCAAGTGCTGAAATTAAACATGGTCCTCAAGCAATAGTAGGCCACGATTACCCTTTGATTATTTTGGCCCTAAGAGGAATTGAGCAGGAGAGTTTAATCGAACTAGGTCTTGAAATGAGAAAGCGTGGGGCCAACGTTTGTATTATATGTGATAAATTTATTAGTGATAAAGATTGCATTTATACTCCAAGTACACATACATACCTTGATCCGATGAATCTCATTTATAGTTTTTATCTAATGGTTCAAAAATTAGCTTTAGTAAAAGGACTAGATCCTGATAACCCTCGATTTCTTTCTAAAGTAACGATGACAACTTAATATTAGATATGAAAATTCTCTAATAATTTTTCAGTTGTTTCAGATTTTATTGTTCTTTTTTTAGAAATTAACCAATACTCTTCGGTAACATTTTTTAAATTTCCAATTTTAAATAATTTTCCCTCTGCGACTAGATCTTTTGCGGCAAAGTCAGGAAGAGAAATTAAACCAATTCCTTCGCAACCGAGGGCTTTTTTCACACTTGAATCTTGAACCTCAGCTACTAGTTCATAAAGGATCTTCATAGACTTAAAGGCATGTTCTAAATCATATCTAAGTTTACTATGCATGGTTGGAAGTATTATGGGGGCACCATTAAGAGATTTTGGAAATCCTTTAATGAGTTTTTTGTAGTTTTTAGCTCCGTAAATTGAAATATTATCTTTACCCACATTTTTAATTTGAAAATCAGTTTTGTCAGTTAGATTTAATTTATTTGTAAGTATAATATCTAATTCATGGGTTGAGATTTTTTTAAATAATTCTTCAGTCGTGTGTTCTTGCATATTAATCACACTATTGGAGCTGTATTCTTTAGAAAGTTGCATTAAAGACGAGGCAATCATTTTAGGTACACTTGCCACAACTCCAATTCTATAAATTGATTTTGAAGATAAACTTTTTTCATTAAAAACTTGAACAAACTCTTCACCTTTTTTAAAAATTTGATCAGCATATTCTAGGGCTACTCTTCCTGCTTCAGTTAGAATCAATCTTTTATTTTTTCTTTCAAAAAGTTTTTGTCCTAAAGAATCTTCTAATTGCTTTAACTGAGAACTTAAGGCAGACTGACCAAGTAAAAGAGACTTAGAAGCTTGAGCAATACTTCCTTCTGTTGCAATCACTTTAAAGTATAAAAGATGATGATAATTAAGCCATTTCATATTTTCCTTTGATTATAGTTCGATTAAATCGTTTAATGACATCTATATTATACCATTTACTCAAACTAAAATCTAGAGCATAATAATGATGGATTTATAGCGAGGAGAATCATGTTAAGGCTAAATAATAATAGTTTAAATAGCGAGTTCAAATTATTCCTATGGTTTTTAATGAGCTTTCAAGCTGGTTATATAAACGTAGGTGGCTTCATCATTTTTGGTAACTTTGTATCACATGTTACAGGGACAAGTAGTCAAATTGGAATGGGTGTAGCTTCATTAAATGCTGAACAATTAATTACATTCTTTGGTATTCTCTTGGCCTTTATAGCAGGTGCAGCTATACCGGGACATTTCTTAGGAAGAAAGCTAGCAGAAGGAAAGGAACCGCATTACATTACTGTTTCCTTAATTAAAGTAATCATTTTTGCTTTAGTTTTAGTACTGTCAGAATTTTATTTATTAACCTCTGAAATTCAATATAAGCTCGAACTTGTTTTAATGCTTTCATTAGCTTGTGGAATTCAAAATGCAGCTTGTTCAATTGCGACTAATGGTTTTTTAAAACCAACTCATATGACAGGGTTATCTACTGACATAGGGATTAATCTTACACGAATTTTTGGATTAGATAGAGATTCTGAGGAATATAAAAAAGAAAGGAAAAATTTATTTTTAAGAATCGGAATACTTTTTTACTTTATTTTAGGTGGGGGGATTTCTTATTTTATCTTCTCACAAAATGGACATTATGGATTTATCTTTCCATTCTTATCTTCGTTATGTTTATTAGCAACTTCAATACTATCTGAGCGAAAAAAAAATGAGAAGTTCAAGCCAAGATTAAAATTAGCTCAGACTTCAGTATTAGGTGTTTTTTTATCAACAATTTTAGTGGGAATCATCTCAATCTTTATTTAAACCAAAAGGGGTATAAAAATGAGAACGTTAACAAAAGAAATTCAAGCTTCAATCACACCAAGTAAAGCTTTAGAATTATTAAAGCAGGGAAATAAAAGGTTTATTGATAATTTAAAAGCTAACAGAAATCTTTTACAACAAGCAAATGATACTTCTGAAGGTCAATATCCCTTTGCTACAATACTAAGTTGTATTGACTCAAGAACTTCAGCTGAACTTATCTTTGATCAAGGGCTTGGGGATATTTTTAGTATTAGAATTGCTGGAAATATTTTAAACGATGATATCTTAGGAAGTATGGAGTTTGCCTGTAAAGTCGCTGGAACTAAAGTTTTAGTAGTTTTAGGCCATACTCACTGCGGAGCAGTGAAAGGTGCTTGTGATCATGTTAAGCTAGGAAATTTAACAACTCTTTTAGATAAAATTGAGCCAGCGATTAAATTGGAACAAACAGAAAAAGTAAGAAACTCTCAAAATACTTCTTTTGTTGAAAAAGTCACCTATTTAAATGTAAATTACGTATTAAAAGAAATTCAAGAGCGAAGCCCTATTTTAAAAGAGATGATTTCTAAAGGTGAAATTGGTATAGTAGGTGGCGTACATAATATTAATTCAGGAGAAGTTAACTTTCTTGATTAAAATACTAAAGGAAAAAAATGAAAAAATTTAAGTTGTTATTATTGTCATTATTTTTAGTTTCTTGTGCTCATACAAATCAGAAACAAATGAAAAAAGATTTAATGGGTTATGAATTTAAAAATCACACTGAAATAAAGCAGGATGTTTTAACAATGTTAGAGCATCACCCAGAGCTAGAGAAAAATGAAAAAGATAAGGTTAGAGAAATACTAGTTGATAGTTTAATGAAAAACAGAGATTTAAAACTTAGAGAATCTCAAGCTACTCAGCATTTATTACAATTAACTTTAAAAGAAAAAGCAGAGTATAAAGAAATTGAATCCCTTAGAAAGGCAATGAAAAATATTTATAGCGAAAAATCTAAGTTATTCGAAAGAACAGCAGTTTCATTAAAGAAAGTTTTAGGTATAAAAATTCCAAACAATGAGTTCTCCCGTGAGACATCTGCAATGTTTAGATAATATTAGTAATTAGTAGAGTTCTTTAATTTTTGCATCAATAGCATTTTTAAGGAACTCTATTCCAAATTTTTCAACTCTTTTACCATTTACAAAAAATGTAGGAGTTGATTCAACTTTTAATAATTCCATATCGACTTCATCTTGTTTAATTAAAGCTTGATATTTTGGATCTTTCATCTCTTCTAGTAATTGCTCTAGGTTTACTCCAATTTCCGGTAGAAATTCAAAAATTAAGCTTGGCTTTGGGTCATGATGATCTCCCCATAGTGGCTGTTTTTCAAAAAGTAACTCTAAAGCTTCCCAGTATTTATTTTGCTTTCTAGTTGCCTCTAATGCTGTAATTGCTATGACAGAATTTTGATGAAAAGCTGCATATCGTACAGTTAGTTTTACTTTTCCTTCATATTCCTTAAGTAGTTTTTTTACTTCTGGATAGGCAGCTCTACAGCTTTCGCATTCAGGATCAAGGAACTCAGTAATAATAACTTTTGCATTTGAATCCCCATATTGAGGTGAATGTGGTCTTTTAAATACATCTGCATTTTCCTGAGAAATAATTTCAAGTGTATTGCTTTTATCCGTTTTATAGATATTTGCAATAACAAAAAATAGTCCCATCAATAATCCAAAAGCCCCCATAAAAATTACTTTATTATTTTTCACTTTTTAATCTCCGATATAAATATATTTGTAAAATGAGTAAGATACTAAATGAAGAAAATGAAAGAAAAGGAATTGTAAGTAATCCGAGGCTTTCATTAATGGAGGACGGGG
>CAYGTU010000045.1:3088-17528 GCA_964352945.1 uncultured Bacteriovoracaceae bacterium | reverse complement strand
GAGTGGATGTATTCATTGTCCTTACTTTTTCACTTTAAATAATTTTGGACTTCAATTTAAACTAAATGATGATAGAGATTTTTTAGATTTAGTTCTAAGGCAAAATGGCCATGGAACTGATCTTGCCTCACAAATGTTACAACAAAATCTTGGAAACAATAAAAAATTTGATATTAAAAAGTATTCAAATGATCAAATCTATTTGATTCTTATAAAGAAGACGCCCTGTGGAATTGCTATCATTGAAAATAATGAAGTGAAAAAATACTTTTTAGAGTCTCATTTTATGAATCACGGTATATCAGAGTTTATTATTTCAGAAAACTTCAAAAATCATCAGTAAGTTTATAATTTCTCTGTGTTTCAATTTTTTTTAATTGTCGCTTAATAATTAAATCGGCCATCATGTCGGCACATGCTTTTGAATCACCTTGGTTAAAACTTTCATCAATTAAGTTTTCAGGGACATCAACTTTATAAAGTATCTCGAAAACTTTTCGATGGTTTTTTTGAAGTAAAACTTGAAGTCTTGATGAGATTCCTTCTTTGATTCTCTCTAGCAGTAAATTGTAATCGACGAGTTCATTTCTACTTAATTCAGGTAAATGAAATTGTTCTTTTAGGTTTTCATAGGCTGTCTTAGCTAGATCATTCATAAGGTAATACTACATAAAATCAGCGAGTTAATCCAATATTCCCCCTGCTAATTCATGGTAATTGCCCATATTTTGTTATAGTTTTTTAGTAAAAAACCGATAAGTACTAGGGTAAGTCACTGAAATTGTATGAATTTGTGAATCTGACTTAAAATAGTGGTTAATGAGAAAGAGTAATATTTTTATCTATTTAGCGATGCTGATTCTAGTAGCTTCTTGTGTGAAAGAAGACACACTTGATAAAGCACTAGGAAAAAAATCAGGTGGTGGAGCTGATATAATTGTTGGTTCACAAGCATTTAGTTTTGTTCCTTCTTCT
Organism: uncultured Bacteriovoracaceae bacterium; assembly: GCA_964352945.1. Taxonomy (GTDB): domain Bacteria; phylum Bdellovibrionota; class Bacteriovoracia; order Bacteriovoracales; family Bacteriovoracaceae; genus CAYGTU01. Next base: position 16,553 of record CAYGTU010000045.1, on the reverse strand, counting down.
TATGATTTTGGACAGATTGCAAATGGTGGCCACGACTTTAAACTTTTTACAATTACAAATACTTCTGCGGGACAAGTTTATATAAGTTCAATTACCGCATCAGCTGGAGCATTTACATTAAATTCTCACAACTGCCCCTTGTCGCCAGCTAGTTTAGCAAAAAATGCAAGTTGTTCTGCTACAATTGATTTTGATCCAACTACTTTTGGAGATCAACAAGGCATATTAAGTATTTCTTTTGGAATCAATGTTACAAGTGACTCAAAATATTCTGCCAGTGCAAGTATGGAAGGTGAGTCTATGCCTCCACTAGTTTTTTCTGGATTAAATTCTATTGATACAGTTACTGCAACTTCAATGCGACTTAATTGGTTTGATGCAATTGGTGAAATTTCTTATAAAATTTATATGATTGATGGATTTGGAAATCAAATTTTTATTGGAGGCGCTCCAAGTAATGCTACCAGCTATATAGTAAATTCTCTTTCTCCAGGAACATCTTATAAATTTAGAGTGAGAGGAGTTGATGCGAATTCAATTGAAGACGCTAATATGGTTGATATATCTCAAGCAACTGATGCTCCTGGAACATTTAATGCTATCACTGGTTTTTCAGTAAACGAAAATGCAACCAATACTTCTGCGGCCCTTGTTTGTAGTGATGGAGCAAACACTCCAGTTTTTAATATAACTAATCAAACAGATGCTGATGCAAATTGTTCAATTGGAGCTGGACCAGTTGCTACTTGTACACCTAATTATAAAGTGGGACATTCTAATTGGAGCAGCAATATTGATGTTACTTGTTCTATTAATGGATTAAATATTGTTAATACATTTACACTTTCAGTGACTGATGTGAATCAACCTCCAGTTTTAACTAATATGACAAACCTTTCTTGTGATACAAAATCAGCATGTGGTAGTTGGAATGCAAATGACGGCGGAGATGATCAAGATGCCGATGGTGATACACTTTTATATTCTTGTGAATTTGTGGGCGGGAATTTTTTAGTTCCAACAAACTGTACCTCGCTTCCTGCAGACTCTTTCAGTTTTGGTACTTCGACTGGAGTAATTAATTTCACACCTTCACTTGCTGCAGCTGTGAATGGATTACAAACAATTTATACTGTTACTATTACTGGAGATGATCAACAAGGAATTCCTTTAACAGATTCTGATAGTTTTGATTATATTGTTAATCCAACGATTCCAGTTTTAAATGCGATTACAAGTCTAAGTTATCCAGGTGGAGCTGTTAAAGTTGGTAGTGCAATGCCAACAGTTGATATTAATAATATTACAGGTGGTAATTCAAATGATGATTCTATAACTAGCTACACTTGTAAATATGATAAAGTGATTGATAGTTCAGTATTGTCAATTGATAATTGTGGTGGTTATTTAGCTGAAGTATTATCACTTAATCCTATCGGATACTTTAGATTAGATGAAGTATCTGGAAATGTTTTAGACACAAGTACCTCTGGAGCAATTGGAATACCAAATGGTACTCCTGTATATTCTTCTAATGGTCCAATTACATCAGGGGGATTAAATAAATCAGTAGATTTTAATTCAGATTTTTTCTCATTTGGTAATTATTTTAGTTTTGAGTATAATGAACCTTTTTCAATGGGTGCTTGGATAAAAACTACTAGCAATAATTCACAGATTATTATGGTTCACCAAGATGAAACACTAAACTATCAAGGTTATAATATGTTTATTGATAGTAATGGTTATATTAGATTTTTGTTTCGAGATAGTATTCCAACGGAGTTGTATAAAAGAACTACTGTCGCCCTTGATGATGGCATATGGCATTTTGTTGTAATTACTTACGATGGCTCATTAAATATTGCAAATTTAAAAATGTATGTAGATGGATCAGAAGCAGCTACAGCTGTACTTGGTTCAAGTTTAAACGGAGCAAATACAACTGTACCGACAGGAAAATCTTTTGGTATCGGAGATAGACCAATTGGAGCATCAGCAGACTTTATAGGTAATATAGATGAAGTTATGATTTTTGATAAAGTACTTACAGCAACTGAAATTAATAATCTTTATACATCGGCAACAAGTTCGTTAAATAATTTATCAGGAAATGTAGAATTTAATCCAACGACAGGTCAACTAGACTGGACTCCAGGACCAGGCTCCTATGGAAATTATGAAATTAAAATCACTGCAACAAATGATGCCGGATCAACTGATGAAATTTTCACAGTAGCCGTACAACAAGATTATGAGACAAGTAAATTAATAGGGGATTATAATGCAGACTTTGTTGATTATATAGGCCCAGCCAGCAATCCAACAATTCCTTGGAGAGATTTATCTTCTGGTGGAAATGATGGAACATTAAATGGTGTAGCGTCAAATAGCTGGACAGGAACTGGAGTTGCGGGAAATTTATATCGTCTGATTTTTAATGGAGCAGGCTCTGTTGATTATGGACCAATACTTTCAGGACAAACAAAATTAGGTATTTCAAGTTGGTTTTCTTCTTTGAATCCAACTCAAGAAAAAGGTACATTATTTTCAAATGGAAATAGTGGTAGTAATGATGGCTTTACCTTAATGCAAGATAGATATTCTGATGGAATAGGTTTAATGTTTGGTCAGTACAATACTGATTATGCCAGCATTGTTCTAGCCGATAATCCTCGTCACTATTGGAAATTAAATGATGTATCGGGAACATTTGTTGATAGCGGAACAGCAGGGACAGCTCCAGGGACTCAGACAGGAGGAGTTTCTTATAATCTTCCTGGACCAATTTTTGGAGAAAATTCAAAAGCAGCAGGGTTTGATGGAGCAAATGACAAAATTACTTTTGGAGCAATTGGTTCTGATCCAATAACAACAATGACTGCGGAAGCTTGGTTTTATGCTGATAGAACTTCAACCAATGGACGAATTGGAATCCTAGGTAGTTGGGTGGGAGGGCAGAGAACATTTTTACTGTATTGCTATTCAGGGCATACTAGAGCAGTTTTTTCAGCAGATGGAACAGCGTCTTCACTTCTTCTTCAAGGTTCATCCTTAAAATTGAATGACTGGAATCATATTGGTATCACTTATAATTCAGCAAATGGTGATGCTGAGCTTTTTCATAATGGAGAGCTAGTTGCTACTGGTTCAATTGGCTCAAGCACCCCATTAACGAATACAAGCTATCCTCATTCAGCTGGTCACTGGACTTCTTCATATGGAAAAGGAAGAATTGCTCATATAGCTTATTATGAAACAATTAAACCAGCAAGCATGTTTAAAAATCATTATCAAAAAGGAAGACCTGATTTAATTCCTAATAATAATGTTGCAAAATTTCCAGCTTCAGCAGTTATGCAAGATAATCCAGTCGCTTATTGGAGACTAGGAGAAAATAGTGGTGATACAATTTATGATTATAGTGGATATGGTAATAACGGAAAAATTAAAGGTGGAGTAACTCTACTTCAACCAGGTGGATTAAGTCCTATTAATGATCCAGACTTTGCTGCTTCTTTTGATGGAAATCCTAATACAGGAGTAGAGATACCACTAGACTCTAATAACACTAAACTTCATTTTAATGATGATGATGGATTTTCAATTGAAGCGAGAATTAAGTTAAATGCCAATAATATAACCCAATATATTGTAAGTCAGTATGCAGGAGCTGCCACAGGTGGAATGATTTTTTATATAGCTAATACAGGAGATCTTAGACTTTGGACCTCAAATGGAGGAGGAACATTTTGGTGTGGAGCTGGTACTTCACTTGCAACAGGGCTATGGTACCATGTTGCGGCTGTCTTTAATCGTTATAGTATTTCACTTTATGTTAATGGGCAATTCATGGCTAAATGTGATTCTGTTAATGGGTACAATATAGTCGCTTCCCCTAATCCAACAATGGCAATTGGAATGAATCCTAATGATAATACACTTGCTAATGTGAATGGTGTGATTGATGAAGTAGCAATTTATGATAAAGCATTAACTATAGATCGAATAAAAGCACATTATAATGAAGCTAGTTATAATTATTGTACTTCGCCAATTGATCTGGCTGTAAATGATACCGTTAATTACTCTATGACTTTTGATGGAGTTGAGTCAAGACTTTATAAAGGAAATAGACTTGAATGTGCCATGAGGCCTGGTATTTCTTATGATGATTCGATTGATCTTATTTCAGGAATGAATACAGATTCAAGTGATGGATTAATTGCTAACATGTTTCATACAATGATTTATGGAACAAGTGATAATTCAACAGCTCTTGATGCAGCTGGAGTAGATAAAAATTATTATGCAACAGTTGATAAGTATAAAGGACTTCCTACAAAATTTTCTGGTCTAAAACTTTGGCTTCGAGCAGATGCACTTACTACTGCGGTTGACGGGGATTATATTTCAACTTGGAATGATTTAAGTGAGAATTCAAATGATGCGCTAAATACTGTATCGAATACAGTTAGACCTAGGTTTGCTAAAAGAGCAGCCAACGGTCAGCCAGCACTTTATTTTGATGGAGATGATTATTTGAGGATACCAGATGTTATTGTAGGAGGATCAACTAATAGAACTGTCTTTATTGTTCAAAGGCCAGAAGTAATTTCTTCTACAACTAGTTTTATGTCTATGGGGGATGTTTCAAATGGTAATGGTGGAAGATTTCAGATCACATCCGAATATGGAATGAGGTGTTCATCGTGTAATAGAATATTTAATCAACCAGGTGACTTAAATAAAATAGATATTTTATCTATGAATTTAAATGGAACACTAGCATCAAACTTATCTGCCTTTAAAAATGGTTTATTATTGGGTGTAAGCTCTACTACAGATCTAACTTTAAATACAAACGGAAATACATATATTGGCTCAGATAACACAAGTGATGCACCAACAAGCCTTTACAATGGATTTTTATCAGAAATTATTGTATTTGAAGGATCGCTTTCAGCATCAGACCAAGAAGCAGTAGAATGTTATCTTGCAGATAAATATAATATTACCTTAAGTCACACATGTAATTAAAGGATGGCCTTCCCTTTCGGGAAGGCTGTAAAGAAAAAAAGCATGTTGTGTGTGGGAAGAGTCAGGACAGACACTTTTTAAAAAAAACGATAACGCATGTAAAATAAACCAGAGAAGCCATATTAAATTCCTTTAAATATTAATGAATGTGCAGGTCAGTTAAATCATAAGTAGTGTTTATTTGATTCTGCCTAAGAAGATCTAGGGCAATAAGTTTTGAATCATCATAACCAGTGTTATAGCGATTTGAAATTTTTTGAACAAAGTAAAACATTAAATCATCAATTGTAAATTTAGACATCTAAGTCCCTCCTGGAAAAAAACAGTTGTGCATGTACTATTCTTCAACTTTGAAAAATAGCAAAAAAATAAATCTAAATTAATTTACGTTTACTTAATAAACTCGCAATAAGCCGACTAAGACACCTTTTATTTCAAAGCTTTCATCTCTGATAATAAATGGCTTCATCGTACTATTAGCTGGGTGAAGTTCAACGTGAGATTTTTTATTATAAAATCTCTTAACGGTTGCCTCATTATCGACAACAGCCACAACCGTTTGGCCATTACTAGCCGATGTTTGTTGTTTTACTACAATGACATCCCCATCTAGGATTCCATCTTCAATCATTGAGTTACCACAAACATTTAATGCAAAATGAACACCGGAACCAATCATGGAATTTGGAACTGAGATGTTTTCGGGATTTTCCATTGCCTCGATTGGAATACCAGCAGCAACGTCTCCTAATAAAGGAATTTCTGTGTGATTGTCTAATTGTTCGGCCCTTACAGGAGTGAGCCCTCGAACTGCATTTGAATCACTGCTTAGATATCCAGCATTCGTTAGATATTTAATGTAGTCTTGAACAGAGCCAAGAGACTTGAAACCAAAGTGTACTTGAATTTCAACTTGTGTTGGTGAATAGCCATTTTTATCAAGGTACTCACAAATGTAGTCGAATACTAATTTTTGTTTTTTGGTTAAGCTCATGAATAAATCCTTCCGTACATTTTCCGTAATTTAATACTATCCGTAATTTTTCCGTAGATCAATAGTTTTTTTAATATTTTTTTGATTTTTTTGTTGGAGGCATTTAGTCAGAATTGAGTTGATATCAGGGAGAGTTGCCTCTCCCCTTTATATTTTATTACTTTTTCTTTTCTTGTTTGTTTATAAAGGACTGATCTTGATTGAGAGCATCTTCATACACGTTTCTTTGGTCATAATAATATACTCCATAACCCACATATTGTTCCGTTGGAATATTTGGATTACCCGAAACAGGAATGGGAGATGGTTGTCCACCATTACCTGGAAGTCCTGTTGTTGGATCAATAGGATTTTGATTTGGTGGTATTTGATTATTTCCACCAAAATATGGATTAACCGCAAGTTTAGTCTCTAATGAATCTAGACCACTGTCTTGAATCTTTATCATTCCTTCTTCATACATATCTTTATCAAATTCTTGATCAGCGATTAGTTGTTCTAGATATTCTTTTCTCATTACAAAAATATTATTCCAGTCTTGCATAAATTCTTTATCACTACTTGATGCTGTATTCACTTTTGCTGGATCAAATGGTCTGTACTCATTATCATCAAGCATCTTAAGATATTTATCAGGATACTTTGATGGTATGTATCTCTGAATTACACACATAAGAAATTCTTGATTTGAGTAATAGTAATTTTGCATAGGTGATCCCATTGGAGGAACTCCAGAGATGGGTGTTCCAGGAATAGCTAGTCCTGGACCTATACCTAATGGTTCTTCAACTGGTAAAATTGGAATTGAACCTGGTGGAAGTTGTCCTGGGACTCCGATTGGAGGAATATTTTGTCCCGGAATGGGACCTCCTGGAATTTGTTGTCCAGGTATTTGACCAGGAAAAGGATTTACAACAACAGTACCATCATCTTTCATGGTGGCAGCTCCTGTAATACATTCATATCTTAAATCCTTATCGTAATTTAAGTAACGCCAAAGCATTAATAGACCAATACTTCCAGAGCCTAATAAAGTCATAGGTCTACTTAAAAACACCTCTGATACTTTTTTGACTCTTACCCATCTCCTTGCTTTATCAATTCCAAGCATCTTCTTTTCTTCAGGAGAAAGTTTATTAATAATGTCATTAGTTCTTTGATTAATTCTAGCTTCAATTTCTTCTTTTTTAGATTTAAAATCTTGCCATTCAGCTTTGTATTCTTGTTTAGAGAGTTTGAATGTAGCTATCTCATCAGGTTTTAAATTAGGATCTTTTAATAAAAGACGAATTTCTTCAATCTTTTCTAAAAGCTCTTTTGGCATTAATTTGTCATCTATACTTTGTTCAAGGTGAACAAGTTCATCTTTTAAATAATTTAATCTCACATTTAAGACAGCTTGGTCGTCTCTAATTTTTAAAAGACTACCTCGGTATCCCCATGTACCTTTAATTTCTCTAAGGCTTGTAAGTTGTTCTTTAATTATTTGGTCTATTTGATCAACATCACTAATCATCTTTGTTTTTTCAATAATACCACTTACATTATCTTTTACTATATAATGAACTTCAAATGGATCGCCATCTTTAGTAACTCTTTTTCTTAATTCAGAAAGTTTTTGAATAGCATGTTGTCTATAAGCAGCTTCCTCATATAGATCATCCATGTTTTTATTATAGTTTTTATACTTACTAATCCATTCTTCAACACTACCAATAAGCTCTTCACCAGCTCCATCAGAGAAATTTTCTTTAAATCTTCCGATATCTCCGGGAGTGATATCTATATCTAATTTATTTATACCATTATTACTTAATACAGACTCCATAGCAGCTTTAGTAAAGTCATCATTATCACCACCAAACTTTTGAATATATTTCATGATAACAGCGTAGGACGCTTCATCATTGTGAATAAAGTAGGCAGGCTTTCTATTTTTGTTAATAAATTTCTGAATAAGTCTTCTTAAAGTTAGATAGTATTTCGTTTGTAGCTTGGCAGGTAATCTGAAAAAAGATCTTGTATGTAAAAAACCATCATCAAACTTATCTGAAAATTTCCCCATTTTAGATTTAATCCAGCGTTGCTCGGGATTAAGATCATATTTTTTAAAATGCTTTTCTCCACATGTCTCAGCAAAGACGCTTAAACTAAGGATAAAACAAAGGGCCAAACTCATTGTCTTTTTCATTTTTCTTCCTATCTCAGGATTTATATCAATTGTTATATCGGTAGGTTGAATTAAGAACTTTACTAAAAAACTCGGGTTTGGCATGGGCTTTGCTCTTAATACAGTAGATTCGATGAATATATGGGCATTTAAAGCTATTTGAAGATAAAAACTGTCTAGATTTTAGACGGTTGTAAAGGAAGAGAGATGAAAAGACAATTTTGGAAGCTTATTTTACTACTTGGTTTTACGATGAATTCGTATGCTGCCACAGCCGTAAAATTAGAGAAAAAAGTTACACCTGAATCGAGAAGGAAAAGTAATTTTTCTTTTGCTCTAGGATTAGAAGCTCTCAATACCCAATACAATCTTGGAATTAAAACAATTGGTAAAAAAGAAAATTTTCAAGACTATGATTCAACGTTATTTGGATTAAGGGCAACTGGAAATATGGAATTATATCTTGGTAGTTCATTTTCAACTACAACTACAGTTTCAGCTTATGGTTCTGCAGCAATAGTAGATCAACAAGACAAGTTTTCTGAAACGATAGATGCTGAAGTAGGACATTATAAGAAAGATAATACGTTTATTGGATTTGAAGCAGGCCAGTCAATAAATATGAGTTTTTATAGTAAAGGTACAGATCTAGATATCCAGCCTTTTATTGGTATGTATTTTGGACAAGCTAAAATTAAACTTGATGTTGATTATAAATATGATGATTTAGCAACGGTTCAAGAATTATTAAAAGCCAACATTAATGATGACATTACTTATACAAAAATAACTATTGGTTCAAACTTTGTGAGCAAAACGGGACTATTTTCATATTTTTCAATGAGTTTAATTCAAGTTATTGATGGTAAGAGATCAGGACAAAATGAATTTAAAGCATGGGACGACGGTGGTTCAACTGTAGATAAATTTTCGAGTGCAACAGACTTTGAGGCATTATATCAAGTTTCACTTGGTGTAGGGTCTAAATTTTAGGAGAGAGTATATGAAATTAAAATTTTTAAGTTATTCACTAATCCTGGCAAATTTAATTGCTTGTGGTCCTAAAATTAGTTACGTGGGGGATGAATTAACTTCACTATCTAGAAGTAGATTTATAGAAGCTGCTGCAGCCGATTGTATGTACGATAATAGAAAAAATATTTTAGAATATAAAAATAAAATAGAAAATAGTTTTGTAAAAATAGCAAATCTTCATTCAGTAAAAGAGAATCAAGGTGAATTTCTAGCTTTTAAAACAATTAAAAGTAAAACTGAAAAAATTGGTGAAACAGTAGGCGCTCCAGTAAAAGGAGAGTTTCAAACTTACATTATTGGAATAGCACCTAAGACTTTTTATTATGTAACGACTAAACTTGATGACTTTAATGTAACAATTATTAATGGACAAAAGAAAACAATGGCAAGCGCAGCACTGGATTACAATACCGGAAGACCAGTTGATGGTCATGGTATAGTTGAAAGTGATACACATGATTTTTATAACTTAATTAGAAATACTTATTGTCCCTATAAAACATCAAACCTAGATTATACAAATAGTGACAAAAATAAAGTAACTTTTTCAATTAAAGATTCAACAACAAATAGTGATAAGACAGTTACTCAGACATCTAAATTTGAAATTTCAACTGACTGGGCTTATTTATTTTCAAATGAACCAGTATTAATAACAAAGTTAACATCTGAAAATGGAAAAGAAACTAAAACTGAAACTACGAATACGACATTTGAATACGATCTTGATAGAGCGGAAATTGAAGTAAAAGACTATAGTGAAATGATAGATTTAATTTGTGAAAAGTGGAATTCAACTGCAGTTAATTGCTCTCAACCAGATGTCATCAATCAGCTTATTCAGTCCATTGAAGCTAAGAATGGAAATCTAGAATAATTGGTTAGAACATCAAGTTTAATTTACTTAGTTAATCCTAATAAAACGTAATTATATTTATAAATATGATTGACTCGCAGCGCTAAGACCTTGAAAAACAGTCAAGTCTAATGTACCTTCTTAGAAATTAAATTATACCTTAAAAGGAATCGTCACTTTATGGCAAAAGAAGATTTAGTGGAGTTTGAAGGAGTTGTTTCAGCAGTACCTTCACATGGAAACTTCAAAGTTACTCTAGACAATGGACATACAATCAATGCAAAGCTATCAGGAAAAATGAGAAAGTTTTATATTAAAGTTGTTCAAGGGGATAGAGTTACAGTGGGTATTTCTCCATACGATAAATCTCATGGACTAATTTTATTTAGACATAAAGTCAAAAGAGACAACGAAGATAACAACTTTGGCAAGTAGTACTTGTAAATTCAGCTAGTTAATGTTCTTTCTTACAAATTAAAACAAGTACTTATTTCTCACTTCTTTATAATCATTTATTTGTTAGAATTTAAACTAGTTATTGCTAAGGAGCTTTATGAAATACCTCATTTCCGTTTATATTCTAATATCAATTTTTGCTGTTCAAGCTAATACAGAAGTTTTTGAAATAGACAGCAAGGAAACTGTTGATGGTGTTTCAATGCAAACCGGAAAACATGAAAAAGTTAGAATGTATGAAGCTCAGAATATTCAAGAATATGCAGCTCCCATTAAACAAGTCGTAGATACAATTTTAGAATTTGAAGGACGATGTAATAACGAATTTACTGATAAGAGAAAGATTGTGGCCAAAAGCTTTAAGTGTAAACATTTTAATAAAAGTATTGTTGAAACAGTTAGAGTGACTGATATAAAAAACAAAAAATTAGATAAAAATGAAGTTGATCGTTTTTTATTAAAAAGATTTATTTATAATAGAAATGCTTTTAGACATAATGAATTGGTAAGAGTTTTTAAATTCAAAAATGAAAAAAAGCAAGTTGTCTATAAAATTACTCAAGAAATGCTATCAAATAAAGAATCAAAAAAATATATGGATGATCCTATGGATAAGGAATCAGCTTTTATCAAAACTGAAGGAGTATTCTTAATCACTGCTTTAGGTCCGAATAGAACAGAATTTAATTATAAATATACTTCTAAGACAGATCATTGGTTATTAAATAAATCAATGGTTGTAAGTGAGTTTTTTGAAAATATGTCAAAGGGAGTTAATTCTCTATTTCAGGCAATTCAAAAAGATGTAACTCATACAGCTCTTAATTCAAGCTTAAAAAAATAATCAATAATTTTTCTTATTCAGGAGTAGATTCTTTGCATTTAGGGCATGGGTTCAATCGTGATTTTTTGAGTTCATCTATCTTAGTATAAAACAAATCCATGGCTTTTTTTCCAGCTTGAGAATCAAGCAACCAAACTAGCTTATTTACCCCCGGATATATCTTAATTAATTCGGAAATAGCTTCACCACCTTTGTAAGTCTTATCATCTTTAATAAGATGAACAATGCTCCTGGCTTCTTTAGGGTTTATAGAGGGAAATAGTTCAAATGTTTTAGGATCGTGAATAGAGTAAAATGTGATTTTTGAATTTTTATCCATTAACTCAAGTCCCTTTTTAAAACGAGCACACATCATACATTCTGAATCGTATAGGATTGTAACTTTCTGATTCATTTACTCAGCTCCTTACTCCATGGTCTATCTTCGATTATGTCAATGAGGTGATTCGAAACGGATTCAATGTCCGCATTATCGTGGAATATGTTTTTTATAAATAAAAGAGATTCTAGATCGATTATCCCTTTCTCGAGTAAAAGGCAAGAATCTGAGAGTCGTTGGCTATCCTGAGAAGAAATTTCTATATTGGCGATATGAGCATTAACAATTTCCAATAGTTTTAAATTCAATAATTCGATTTCTTTAGCTACATAATAACCAATTTTTCGTTTTTGATATAAATAATAAATCAAAGCAAGTAGTGCTAGTAGGGCGATATCAAAAATAATACTAATAACATTATCCATAAGGATATTTTAAAGCGTTTTGGGGCTTATTCCCACAAATTTCACTGCAAAGGAGAGAAATAAATGAAAATCTACATAATATTACTAATACTTAGTATCTCATCAGGCGCTATTTCAGCTGAGAGCTCAAAACTCTATCCCAAATTTAGTGAATATTTTAAATCTTATATTGAGGGAAAGCTTGAAAGTGCTCCATCTGGTGTGCAGCAAATTTCTCTCAATTTTTTAAAGAAAAAGATGAAACAAAAATGGCCAGAATCAATAGAGTTAAGCACTCGGTCAGATAAAGTAAATAGTGTAAAAGAGTTTAAATTAGAGTTATTAAAAATTCATGTTATTGAGGAATTCGATGATTTTCTAAATGATAATATTTTTATTTATCTCTATGTAACGATTGATGGCACTGTATACTCAAAAACGACGAGTATTTATAAAGGACTTGATGAAGGTGATAGTGTTTTTTTTAACGCCATTGATAGACAGGTTTATCCCTTTGCAAATAATAAAGGTAGTACTCTGATTGTTGATTATGGAATAGTTGAATCCGATGAAGAAGATATAGAAGAGTTAAAAAAACTTACAAGCGTAATCGTTGATCTAGCCTATCTTTTAGCAGCTGGAGATACATCTATCGATATAAGAAGAGAAGTCAAAGCTTTTACAAGTTTTTTAATTTCTCTCGATAAATCAGATAAATTAGTAACAGATACACTTATTTTAAATGAAGTTAATCCCACAAAGTTTCCCTATGTGAAAAAGATAGATTTAAAGGGAAATAAAAATTTTTCAGATTGGCATTACAGGTTAAGTTTTAGGTTTTTAAAGGATTAGGCTTTTATAAAGGGGGTATTAAATATTTCTTTTTGAACCTTCATATCAGGATCAACAAAAATTAATTCGCCAGGATTTAATTGGGTCCATATGTTTTCCCCTTGCAATGGTTCACTCGAGATAATGAGATGATTCACAGAGGTATCTGTAACAATATTTAAACAAGTATCGTTAAAAAATTTACACTCATTTTTTTCACCACAATCTATTTTATGACTACTAAAATGCAAAGGTTGACCACCTTGAAAACCAAACATTATATTTCCATCAGTCAATATAAAGGTGAGGTAGTTTTCTGTCGGTTTTCCCTCAAAACTAATATTTAGTTCACCTATGATATTAGTAATATTAGTAAGGGCCTTATTTAAGCATTCAACAAATATTTTTTTCTCAAATTGTTTTTCTAGAAAGCCAGCTTGTGTTAATTCAGATAATAAAATAAAGATAAAGGCCTGCCGGTGTGTATCTCGGGTAGGCTCCGCTGTTGGGGCGAGG
>CAYGTU010000045.1:0-3078 GCA_964352945.1 uncultured Bacteriovoracaceae bacterium | reverse complement strand
TCTGTTTCACCTAAAATATAACTTTTTAATTCATGATCAATTAATTTAAAAAGTTGATCTCTATGAGTTTTAAAATTTTTTATATTCCCATTATGAGCAAAACTCCATTTTCCATATTGAAACGGGTGAGTATTTGTAGAAGTTTTAGATCCTTCAGTAGCTTTTCTTATATGGGCCAAAACAGTATGAGATTTAACTACACCTGATAATTTTTGAAATAATGAACAATTATGAGCAGAATTAGTTGATTTTACAATATGAGGTATTCCGTGGAGATAAAATGAAACTCCCCAGCCATCTGGATTGTATCCACTTTGATTCATAAGAGCATTATCAGCACTTACTAAACTAGAGTGAACTTGCGAATTAATTACTGATCTAAAGCCAAATAGTCGACACATATATTCTAGTATAAGTTAAAAATAGGTTTGATACAACTTGAAGTAAATATATACTATAAGCTATCGGATTTGTTTAAATTTACGAATATGTTAACAAAACTAGGTTAGTATGAAGTTTTCATTAAAGAAACGTCAGTTTTTTATTTTATTCTTAGTTATTGGCTTGGGAATCTTTTACAAAAACTTTCTTTTAAAAAAGGTTAATAATAAAGCAATCAATATTGCCCTGACGAGTAAGGTAAGTTCATTTGATCCTGCAAATGCTTACAATGATAATGCAATCCTTGTAATCAGCCAATCGCTGCAACCCCTTTTTCAATATCACTATTTAAAGAGACCTTATGAAGTGATACCTCTTTTAGCTGAAAAACTGCCAGAGATTACGAACGAAGGAAGAACTTATACTATTAAAATTAAAGAGGGAATTGAATATCATCCGCATAGTGCCTTTAAAGGAAATAAAAGGTTTGTTACCGCACAAGATTTTGTTAATCAGTTTTCTAGATTAATTGATCCTTTTGTTGATTCAAATGGAAGGTGGGGATTAATTGATAAAGTTGTCGGTGCTAGAGAGTATTATGAAAGAAGATTAAGTTTAAAAAAGAGTAATCCTCAAAGTTTAAAATTAGAATTTGGTTTTGAGGGAATTAAAGCTTTAGACGAGTTAACACTTGAAATAAATTTAATTAAGCCAGATATTAGTTTTATTTATTTTTTGGCCATGACTTTTGCCGCACCAGTTCCAATAGAATTGTTACAGTACACAAATAATGATTTACGAAATGTCCTTGTAGGTACTGGCCCATTTATTTTAACTTCTTCTGATGAGAACAAGTTATTATTTAAATCTTTTTCCTACTACCATAACGAGAATTATCCTAGTTCTGGTGATCGTTATGCAAATAGTAATGAATTGATAGTAAGTGCAAATCAGAAATTACCCTTTCTAGAAGAAATACATATTCTTACAAATAAAGAGGAACATGAAAGATATGAACTCTATAAAGATAAAAAGCTTGATTACATAGATGTCCCAGCTAAATTTCTTTCTCAAATCATAGCAAATAAATCATTAAATATTGAACTTAAGCATTTTTCAAATCTTTCAGCTAGGTGGCTAGCTTTTAATATGAAAGATAAGTTGTTAGGTGGAAATAAAAATCTTAGATTAGCGATTGCTCATGGAATTGATTTTGAAAAGTATATTAGAGATATCAAAGGTGGAACAAATTATTTAGCAAATTCCATTTATTCACCCGGTATACCTGGATATCAACCAGGTAATAAACGTAAATATAATTACAATTTAGAAATGGCAAAAAAATACATGGAGAAAGCTGGATATCTTGAAGGAAAGGGTTTGCCAGTTATAAGGTACACGACACGCTCAATGCAAGAGTCGAGTATTATAGAAGGTGAGTTTATTAAAGAAGAATTAAGTAAGATAGGAATTAAAGTTGTAGTTGAAAAAGTTGAATTTTCTGAATTTCTTAAAAAAGGTCGAGCAGGAGAGTTGCAATTTTTTACGGACCAATGGATTTATGATTACCCAGATGCTGAAAATCTTATTCAATTACTCCTTTCAAAAAATTCTCCAGGTATGAATAAAAGTTCTTACTCTAATTCTAAGGTGGATATTCTTTATGATAAATACACTCATTCTAACTCTTTAGACGAGAGGATTAATATAATGAAGTCTATTGAAGACATAATAGAAAATGAATTACCTTGGATTATGCTCTCTTATGAAAGCTCCTATATCTTACAAAATAAGCGAGTGAAGAATCTTCGTAAGAGTTCAATGATTAGAAATTTCATTAAATATTTAAAAGTTGAAGAATAGGATTCATCTCCAAGTGTCTGATTTTATTGCAAGAAACGGAATAGCGGATTAAAACGCTAAAGTTCTTGAGGCAATACTCGATAGGTTTAGTACAGTAATTAAACTATTCTATCCAAATAAAGGCCCCTCTATCCAAAATAATCAGGGGCTTTTTTTATGTCAAATCGCTTCACACAAATTATACTTTTTTTATGAATGAAATTAGAAAAGAAGAAATATACCAACGTGGAAATTTATTTTTTAAAGAGCTGTTAGAGGAAGCATTAGTAAGTTTAAAAGTAAATTTAGTTCAAGTTGATCATCTATGCTTTCGGGTAAGTGATAATGAAAGTTATTTTAAATTAAAAAATGATTTTAATAAAATTGGAGATTTGCTTTCTGATGGAATTGTTTCTGGAAGAGAAATTTCAACATTTAAATTATATGTTCCATTTAAGTATAATGATTTAGAGGTTTATCTTTTAGAATTACCTTCTGTAAAAGAAGGTTCAAGTTATCTAGAAGGGTTTGAACATTTGGAGATGGTGATAGATGAAACTTTTGATAATTTTATGGCAAATAACAATCAGTTGGATTTTATTACTAAGGATATTAACAAGCCAGTTAATCCAGATATTCAGGTTAAGTTTAAAAAAGGTAAAATAAAATTTCATCACCAATCTTTAGAGAAAGTGATTGAATTAGAGCGCCTTCAGGATTGCTAGGTAATCTTTAAGACTGTTTGATCTTAAAAGTGATCTTTTTATAGTTTCACCTTCATCTAGGTCATCAAAAGTATAGCGAGTAAGGGATTTGTAGCGAGAAAGTACAGTCGTGTCCTTGTAACCTTTATTT
>CAYGTU010000044.1:0-17805 GCA_964352945.1 uncultured Bacteriovoracaceae bacterium | reverse complement strand
CTCACCCACCTCTATAATATTTCTCCCAGCTCTGATTCCTGTATCAATACCCATTCTCATGGCGGCTAAAGATTTCTCTTTTACTCCACCAATTGGAAGTACTTTTCCTTTCAGAGTCATTTCACCAGTCATCGCAACATCATGTCTAATCTCATATCCCGTAAGAAGTGAAATAATAGTTGTTGCTAATGTAATACCAGCACTTGGTCCATCTTTTGGAATTGCTCCAGCAGGTAAGTGAACATGAATTTCATTTGATTCATAAAAATCTTCATCAATTCCAAGCTCTTTTGCATTTGCTCGAATAAATCCCATTGCTGCTTGAGCCGACTCCTTCATTACATCACCTAGTTGCCCGGTAAGAGTAATTCCTCGACCTTTCATTTTATTTGCTTCAATATAAAGTACTTCTCCACCAGCTTGTGTCCAAGCTAGTCCAGTTGCAACTCCAACTTCCGCTTCACCTTTGTGATTTTCTCTTGTAAACATCGCCGGTCCAAGTAACTCAGCTACTGTTTCAAAATTTACAGTAAATTTCTCAGTCATACCTTCAGCAACCATCTTCGCAATTTTTCTACAAACTGATCCAATCTGTCGTTCAAGATTTCTAAGTCCCGCTTCTCTAGTGAAATTTGTAATAAGTGCTTCTAAGCATCCATCTGTTATATCAATTTGTGCTTCTGTAATACCATTTTCTTCTAATTGCTTAGGAACCAAATAGCGTCTAGCAATTTTTTGTTTTTCTTCTTGAGTATATCCACTCAAAGTAATGATTTCCATTCTGTCTCTTAGAGGAGCTGGAATATTTTCGTTAACATTTGATGTAGCAATAAACATAATATTTGATAAATCAAAAGGTACATTTAAATAATGATCTCTGAATGAATTATTTTGTTCTGGATCTAATACTTCTAGTAAAGCACTTGAAGGATCACCTTTGTAATCAGAACCAAGTTTATCAATTTCATCTAGCATAATAACTGGATTATTAGTTTTAGCTTGTTTAAGTGCTTGAATAAATCTTCCTGGTAGGGCACCAACATAAGTTCTTCTATGACCTCTCATTTCAGATTCATCTTTTACACCACCAAGAGAAATTCTAATAAACTCTCTACCAGTAGCTTTTGCAATTGATTTTCCAAGTGAAGTTTTACCAACTCCCGGAGGACCACTAAAACATAGGATTGGACCTTTCATCGCTCCACCTTTTAATGTTCTAACAGCTAAGTATTCTAAAATTCTAGTTTTAATTTTATCTAAGTCATAATGATCTTGATCTAAAACAGTTTTTGCAAATTTTAAATCAGTTAACTCTTTTGAAGCAGTTGACCATGGAAGATCAATCATCCATTCAAGATATGTTCTTAAGATGGAAGCTTCACTTGAATCTGGATGCATTCTTTCTAATCTTGATAATTGCTTAAGTGTTTCAACTTCAGCTTCTTCTGGCATTTTACATGCAAGAACTTTGTCTTTTAATTCAACCCATTCATCCTTTTCCTCAGTACCATCTCCAAGCTCACTTTTAATAGCTTTGATTTGTTCACGTAGGAAATATTCTTTTTGAGTTTTATTAATTTCTTCTTTAGCAGAACTTTTAATTTTTGCTTGCATCGCTAAGATTCCAAGTTCTCTATTTAATATATCATCAATTTTTTGTAATCTTTCTATTGGATCATAAGTTTCAAGAATCATTTGCGCTTCATTAACTTTCAAATTTAAATTCGAAGCGATTAAATCAGCAAGCCTTCCAGGATCTTGAATATCTTCTAGTACCATTAAAATATCTGGAGAAAGAATTCTTCCAAGAGAAATTACTTTTTCAAGAGTTTCTCTTACTGTTCTCATTAGAGCTTCAACTTTAACAGCTTCTAGTGAACTTTCTACATTTTCAATTTTATCTACTTTGACTTTATAGAATGGATTAGTGGATTCAAAACTAGTAATCCTGGCCTTTGATAAACCTTGGACTAAAATTTTAACTCTTCCATCAGGAAGTTTTCTCATTCGCATAATCATGGCGACTGTTCCAACTTCATAAATCTCATCCGGTTCTGGGGATTCAGCTTTTATGTCTTTTTGACTTGAAAGAAGTATAAGTCTATCACTAGTACTTAATGCTTCCTCTACTGCTTGAATCGAAGCTTCACGCCCAACAAACAGTGGCAAAATCATAAATGGGTATACAACAATATCTCTTACAGGCAGTAAAGGGAGATTCTCACTAAACTCGATACTCTCGCCTTCGTAATTTGTAACCATAACTAGATCCTCCACACGATCATTCACACATTTTTTAGTCATCCATCAACTAAATAGTCATAAATACTGTTCGGATTTGTGCTCGCCTTCTTTAAAGTTTTTGTAATATATTTGATTTTTTTTAGGAGACAATTTTGATTTGTTCTCTTTCAAGTGTGTTAATTAACTGTTAAAATTCATGTAAAACAACTGAAAACAGCTACTAGAAGGGCTTTAAAGCAGGATTGAAAATAATGACCGAGTCAATAGGTATAGTAATATTAGCAGCCGGAAAAGGTACGAGATTAAAACAAAAAACACCTAAACCACTGCTTAAAATAGGCGGAAAAACGCTACTCGACTATATAATTTTAGCGAGTGAAAAATTTATTTCTAATAAATCTTTAAAATCGCAAATTTCAATCGTTGTGGGACATCAAAAAGAAGAAGTAATAGCTTCTCTTGGAGATAAAAAATATAATTTCCCTGTTCAAGAGATACAAAATGGTACTGGTGGTGCTCTTCAAGCGTATTTTAAATCAGTAAAGGATGCCTGGAGTTTTGATTACACAATGGTTTTATGTTCTGATACTCCTTTAATTACTTCAAGTGAATTAGAAAAACTTTTTGAAGCTTTGAAAGCGGGCAAAGATGCTGTAGCAGCTACTTTCAAGCTTTCTGATCCAAGTGGATTAGGAAGAATTATAAGAGAAAATAAAGGATTTAAAATCATTGAAGAAAAAGATACGAATGATAATCAAAAAAAAGTTAAGGAAGTTAATTCAGCAGTTTATGTAATTAAGAATTCTTATTTAAAAAAGCATCTTGATTCTTTAAATACAAATAATGCTAGTGGAGAATTTTATCTAACAGATATTTTTAAAACAGAAGAGAACGTGGAAGCAGTTCTTTTTGAAAACGCAGATACATTTTTAGGGATAAATACCATGAATCAATTAGAAGAAATAACAGGTAAATTAAATGCAAAAAAAAACAATGAATTAATGGAAGATGGAGTTCATTTGATTAGTTCACAAAACACCTATATAGATGCAAAAGCGAGTATTGGTAGTGGAACTTTGATTTATCCAAACGTTCATATTTGGGGTAATACAAAAATAGGTAGTAATGTTGTTATTGAACCAAATTGTATTATTCAAGATTGTGAAATCAAAGATAACGTAACAATCAAAGCAAATTCAGTCTTAGAGAGTTCAAAAGTATTGGAAGGTGCTTCTATAGGACCTTTTGCCAGACTTCGCCCAGGAACTGAAATTGGATCAGAAGCAAAAATAGGAAATTTTGTAGAAGTAAAAAAATCAAAATTAGCTTCAGGAGTAAAGGTTAGCCATTTAAGTTATATAGGGGATGCTGAAATTGGAGCAGATTCAAATATTGGCTGTGGTTTTATTACGTGTAATTATGATGGAGCCAATAAACATGTGACAAAAATTGGTAGTGGAACTTTTATTGGTTCAGATTGCCAGGCAATTGCTCCAGTAGAAATAGGATCAAATAGCTTTGTTGCGGCGGGTTCAACTATAACAAATAACATCCCAGATGGTGGTTTTGCTATTGCGAGATCAAAACAAACAACAAAGCCGGAAATGGCCAAAAAATTCCTTAAAAAGAAGTAATCTTGCCATGAGTCATTCTTTGAATTAATTACCCCATATGCTAAGCTAGGGGGCTATTAACAAAAGGAAAAACATGTGTGGGATTGTAGGCTATAGCGGAAATTCAGATGCGATTGAACCAGTAATGGAAGGTTTAAGTCGACTTGAATATCGTGGATATGATTCTGCAGGAATTTGTCTTAACAATAGCACATTAGAAATTTATAAAAAAGAAGGTAAGTTAGAAAATTTAAAAACTCTACTTGCTGAAATAAAACCACACGGAACAACTGCCATAGGCCATACTCGATGGGCAACTCACGGAATTGTAAATGCATTAAATGCTCACCCTCATGGATCAGAAGATTTAGCTTTAGTTCATAACGGTATCATTGAAAATGCTAGTGATATAAAAAGTGAACTTAAAGGTAAATATACTTTTAAATCAGATACTGATACTGAGTCTTTTTTAGCACTTATCTCTGTGAAAGTTAAAGAAGGTGTGGAAATAAAAAAAGCCATAGTTGAATCATTCAAAATGCTTAATGGAAATTCAGCCTTTGTAATTATGGAGCGAGGAAAAAAAACACTCTATTCGATTAAAAGATCTGCTCCTTTAGTATGTGGAGAGAATGTTTTAAAAAATGAAGTATTTGCTTCAAGTGATCCTTACGCCTTGATTGGTTTTACAGATAAAGTTTATTTCCCAGGTGATGAGATTTTATGTGTAAGTGATATTATTGATGGAAAATCACTTACTAAATTTTACGATTTAAATCTTAATGAGAGTTCAGATTATCAATTACAGAAAAAAGAAATGAACCTTGATTCTGTATCTAAAGGAAACTTTGAGCATTTCATGCTTAAAGAAATTCATGAACAACCAAATTTATTAAATCGTGTAGTTGAATACTATCAAGATGAAGGTAAAAAACATTTAGAAGAATTTTCAAAAGTGAAAACTAATTATATACATATCAATGCTTGTGGTACCGCTTGGCATGCGGGTCTTTTAATTAAGCATTATTTTGAATCAATTAATAAAACGAGATGTAATGTTGATCTCGCAAGTGAGTTTAGATACAGATCCCCTATTATGAATAAAAATGATATTGGTCTTTTTATTTCTCAATCAGGAGAAACTGCAGATACTCTCGCTACCATGGAGCTTTGTAATGAAGCAGGTTTAAAAACATTTTCTATTGTTAATACTGAAGGCTCTACTCTTTTTAGAAATTGTGATGAAAATTTTCTGATTAAAGCGGGTCAAGAAATAGGAGTTGCTTCTACTAAAGCTTTCACACAACAAGTAATAACAGGGTACTTAATGGCCCATGCGTTTAATGGTGATATATTGCCAAAAGTAGCACTTGATAAAATCAGTACTCTTAGTCAGAGAATAAATAATATCATCTCTAGATCAAATGAAATTCAATTGATCGCAGAAAAACTACATAAGCATAAAGGCTATATCTTTACTGGTAGAGGACCATTGTTTCCAATTGCTCTTGAGGGGGCTTTGAAAGTAAAAGAAATAGCTTACGTTCACGCTGAAGGTTACGCCGCTGGTGAGCTTAAGCATGGGCCAATAGCACTGATAGATGAAAATATGGTGAACATCGCTTTAGTTATTGATGATCATCTTTATGAAAAAACTGTTTCAAATGTGGAAGAAGTTAAGGCTCGTCGCGGAGTTGTAGTTACAGTTGGACCAGAAAATGACAAAAAACTTGAGTTGATTTCTGATTTTTACATCGGACTTAACTTTAAAGGGCTAGAAGAGCTTTCACCAATATTATCAAATGTAGTTCTTCAGCTTTTTTCATATTACATAGCAAAGTTAAAAGGTACAGACATTGATAAGCCAAGAAATTTAGCCAAGTCTGTAACGGTAGAATAATGAATTTGAATGATCTAAACGAAAGCCAAAGAGATGCTGTACTTTGTACGGAAGGACCTCTTATGGTTTTGGCTGGAGCTGGGTCAGGAAAAACAAAAACACTCGTTACCAGAATTCAGTATTTACTAGAAGAAAAAAACGTAAGTCCCTATAAAATTCTCGCAGTTACCTTCTCTAATAAAGCAGCTAAGGAAATGAGAGATAGAGTGGCAATGAATACAAAAATTGATTCTGGCGCTCTTCAAATAACAACATTTCATGCTTTTTGTGCTCGTGTATTAAGGTTTGAAGCCAAGTACCTGGGTTTATCACCAAGTTTTACTATATATGATGATGGCGAGTCCATGTCGATAGTAAAAGCTTTAATGGGAAAACGTGGTATCTCACAAAAAGAAATATCCCCCCATGCGATTAGAAACTTTATAAGTAATATAAAAAATACTGGTTATTACAGAAATAGAAAAAATCATTATGATTTTGAAGAAGAAGAGATTGATGATTTTGAACCTGTAGAAAAAAATGATGAGTTTTATCCAATCTATGAAGAATATGAAAATGAACTTCACAAATCAAATGCGGTTGATTTTGATGGGCTTATTACAGGTGTAATTGAATTATTCGAAAAACATCCTGAAGTAATAAGTCGTTACCAAGCTAAATTTGATTATGTACTTGTGGATGAGTATCAAGATACCAATAGAGCTCAATTTATTTTAATTAATCACTTAGCACATCAAAAAAGAAATCTTTGTGTTGTTGGTGATGAGGATCAGTCAATCTATTCTTGGCGTGGAGCAGATATTAGAAATATTTTAGATTTCGAAAAAGTATTTTCAGATGCCAAATTAATTAAACTCGAACAAAACTATCGCTCATCAAAAAATATAATCGAAGCTGCAGGACATGTTATTGGTAAGAACCAATACCGTAAGGGAAAAAACATGTGGACTGATAATCAAGAGGGAGAGTCGATACTTGTGATTGAGTGTAATGACGATCGCCGCGAAGCAGATTTTATTGGAACAGAGATTAGAAAAATATCGAATTCAGGTGAAAATTTAAATAATATTGCAGTTTTTTATAGAAATAATGCTCAATCAAGAATGATTGAAGATTCATTAAGAACAAATAGAATCCCCTATAGAGTTGTAGCTGGTATTAAATTCTATGAAAGAAAAGAGATTAAAGACTTACTTTGTTATTTAAGAGTCGTTGTTAATGATAAAGATTCACTAGCACTAAGTCGTATTATAAACGTACCAACACGTGGAGTAGGTACAGTTAGCTTAAGAAAAGTAGAATTTGAAGCAATTCAGTCTCAATGTTCTTTGTGGGAAATCATTGAGAAAATTGTGGAAAACCCTAAAGAATATAAACATCTTAAATTATCGGCAAAAGTTCGATCTGCTTTTGGTGGTCTTGTTAATTTAATTCAAGAAGCAAAGTTACTTTGTAAAAATAATACTCCTGGTTCTCAGATATTTGAAAAAATCTTAGAAGAAAGTGGATATCTCTCTTTTTTACAAGCGAATAAATCATATGAATCCCTTGCACGAATTGAAAACTTAGATGAACTTCAAAATGCAATGGTTCAATATGAAGAGATGAATACAAATCATACTTTAATGGGCTTCCTGGAAACTATCACTCTTGATTCACAAACAGATGGTGGAGATGAAGGAGATGATGAGATCCAAGGTGAGGTTTCATTAATGACCGTACACGGATCAAAAGGACTAGAGTACCCTTACGTTTTTTTAGTCGGCGCAGAGGAAACAATTTTTCCAAGTTATAGATCCCTTGAAGATGGTGAAATGGCCATTGAAGAAGAGAGAAGACTTTTTTATGTTGCTATGACAAGAGCAATGGAGAGACTCTATATTACTTTTGCTAGAGGAAGAATGCTTTGGGGGTCTCTAAAGTTTAATGGACCGTCTCGCTTTATTGATGAAATTCCAAGTAAATACTATGAGTGGCAACAACTAGGGCAAGTGAAGCCGAGCTTTATAAAAGACGGTATTGATTATGACCCAGAGTTTAGTCAAGATTATGAATATGAATCTGAATCAGTATATTCTGATACTATGGTCTCTAAGAATAAGATGATATCTTCAACATATTCAATTGGTACAAATATAAAACATAAATTATACGGAGCTGGGAAAATCACAAAGTGTGAGGGTCACGGTAACGATGAAAAAGTAGAAATTTTATTTAATGATGGAGCAAGGAAAAAATTCATGGTGAAGTTTGCTCCACTTGAAAGGATATAAAAATGAGTAAAAGTTTAAAGATTGCTGTTGGCTCAGTTGCTGTTGTTGTTGGTCTATTTGTAGGTGTAAGTTTTTACGTTTCTACCCAAATAAATCCGGAATTAATTAGAGCAGAAGCAGTAAAGGTTTTAGAAAAAACATTTCCAAATGCAAATGTAAAGCTTGAAAAGCTAGATTACTCTTTAGGAACCAACATCAGTTTTAATATTGATAATTTTTCGATTATTGGAAAGAAAGATAATCAGAACTTAATTAATGTTTCTCAAATACAAGTTAAGATCCCTTTGATTTCGATTCTAACTTCAGGTGGAAATATTGATGTTTTAGTAAATGCTCCAAAAATAGGTTTTCAGAAATTTCAGGAAGACACTAATTGGGATAGAGCAATGGGTGGCAAGAAAGTTGTTCCAGTTGCTCAAACTCCAGCTCCAGAACAAAAGACGGAGAAAGAAAGTGATTCTAAAGACGGAAATGCAACCAAGAATATGCCTGCATTTATAAAAAATTCAAAAATTAATTTTAGAGTGATAGATGCTTCAGTGGACTATGTTTTAGATGCAAATACAAAAGGTAATATAGTTGTATCTAAAGTCGTAGTTAAAAATATTAATATTGAATCAAGTGCAGCTTTTGAGATCGCTTCAGAATTTAAAATGAATATGGGAGTTAATCAAGTAAGCTCCAATATTCTTATTGTTGGAGATTTTGATATTAAAAAATTCTTAGATACAAAAGAAGTAAGTTCTAATGTAGTTGTAAAATTAATTAAAAATAATTTTGCTAATATGTCTCTTCCATCGGTACAGACAAAAATTAAAGCTGATATAAATAAAAAAGGTGAAATAGATGCTGATTTAAATATCACTGTTGAGAATATGATAACGATTAAAGCGCTTGCTAATTTAAAGGGTGATATTGCAAAGTTAAATAAATTAGACTTTGGAATTAATTTTGAGAATTCATTGAAGTATCTTAAAGAAGAAATGAGTATCACTATTAAAGAGATAGATTCAAATAATTCTGAATTACACCTTTTAGGTGACTTAGTTGTAGATCTTAAAACAATGAAATTAAATCCAAATTTTAATATATCGACTACGAAGCCACTTAAACTTCTTGTGTCGGGACTTGAGATTGCGAGTTCATTTGGTGGTACGATTAAGGGACAAGACGTAAACCTTTCTGTTAAAAATGAATTATTTAAAGGCGTAATGATTGCATCAGTTAAAACAAAAGTGGATGCAATGAACCTTCCAGCTGATCTTTCAAAATATAACCCAGCATATGTTGATGTTAAAGCGACTGGTTTTCAAATTGAAAGAGCAGATATGCAAAAGCTTCTTTACTCTGGGAAAGTTGATAAATTGAGTGCAGAAGGACAAGAGATAGCAGCAGAAGCTGCAGCAAATCCTCCTGTTATAGTTGAAGTTCCAATGGCAAAACTACCACCAGTATTTACAAATATTAATTTTGATCAGTGTTTTATAGGAAAGGATGAATTAAAAATTAGTGGAAGTATTCCATTTGAAAATAATAAGGCCTCAACTAAAGGAATTAAAATTAATCTTGGAAAAGGTAATGGTAACGTAACATTTTCTGCAAATTTAAAATCAAATGTTAGAACAGATGCAAAATTTGATTTTTCTATGAAAAATTTAAACTTTTCTACTTTTACAGTTTTCTTACCACCAACAATGGAAAGAGTAGAAGGATATTTTACGGGAAAATCTAATGGTGTGATCAATGTTAAACCTGAAGGACTTGCTTATAATATTAATGCGGATGTTGAGGCTGGAGACGGTAAAATTGCGGGGCTGCAGCTTGGTAAGATAGCTGGAGAACTTCTTGGTGGAATGAAAGACAAATTAGAGGGGAAAGTTGAAATACCTGAATCTCAAGATATACCAGATGGGTTTAAGAAGCTTTCTTTTAAAGGTCAGTTAACTGAAAAACTAATAAACATCAAAAGCTTTTTGTTTTATGGAGCTGGAGATAAAATTTATTTAGCTAGTAAAGGTAAGAAGAATGTTGTTTCTATGGTAGGAAAGGATTCTCATGTTGAGGCAGATTTTAAGTACACTCATGGTAAAACAATGTCTGAACTTAAAGCGAAAACCGGTTTAAGTGCTCTACCCCTAAAATTAGAAGGTAAGGGATTCAGCTTGATGCCCAATATTGGTTACACTACTTCGGCCCTTGTAAGTGGTGCTACTAAAGCAGTAGTCAATAAAGCTTCAAACAAAGCAAAAGATGAAGCAAAGAAAAAGGCTAAAAAAGCTGCTGAAAAGCTGAAAAAAGATTTATTGAAAAAGTTCAAATTTTAAATAAAAAAAAGCCCGGTTATCCGGGCTTTTTTTATAGTGCTATAGTTTTTTCTTTACAGAGTTTTACTAGAATTTCGAGCATCTTGTTTTGCGCTCTTTTAGACTGCTGAATCTCATTATCTAAATATTTTTCCATTATTGAATAAGCGTTTTCAGCTTTATCTCTTGGAAGTAGGGATAATACTCTTCTTTGAAAGTTTACATTAGATTGCTTAAGAGCTAATCCAATGATTGGGGCATTTACATTCGCGAGTACTTTTCTTAAGTTATTGTCATCAAGTTTATTGCAATCATCAAATCCAAGGCTTGAAGACTGTAGTTCTCTTGCCATTTGAGGATTTCTAATTTGAATATTTTTAAGTAATTTTTCTCTTTCAGCTGGTTCCATAAATTGCAGCATATCTACAATTTGCTTTTTACCGTTGATAAAAATTCCTGTTTTTGCTTGTGCTTGCTCTTGTTCCATTAATTAGCTCCTAACTAGCTTTCGTATTTAGACATTTCATCTGCGTATTTTCTTTCAGCTTTGTCTAAGTGATCTTTATGTTTAGATTCCATTGTTAGTCGTTCTTTATTATGACTTAATTCCATTTCTGATATCTGATCTTTTTGAGCTGATTTTAAATCTGCTAGCATTTTTTCAAATCTGGCATTTTCATTTTGAATTTTTTCTTTGTATTTTACTCTTACTAATCTTAATTCTTTATCTAAATTTGATTTCTCTTTTGAGAATTCTATTTCATAGCTTTTGTTTAAATCCTGTATGTCTTTTTTTCCTTTTTCATGGGTTTCCATGATTTCTTTGGAATTTTTGCGTTTTGTCTGCGACATTCTGCTGGCATATTCTCTATTAAGAATTTCTTGGCCAATCTGATGCTTTGAAGTTGCATTAACGTCTGACATTTTTGCCTCATCTTTTTAATGCCATAATTAGCATTATGTTTTATTCTAGCTTATATAGTCATTTTTGCTTTATACGGTAAATTGTTGCCTAGGCATGGAGGTAAGTTAGTGAAAAAAGTTTATTTAGTTGAAGGGAAGAGAACACCTTTTGGGAAATTTGGTGGATCGCTTCAGTCAGTTACTCCAATTGAACTCTCAGTATTATCAGCAAAAGCACTAATTGAATCGATAAAACTTTCTCCAGAGAAAATTGAGCATGTTATCTATGCCAATGTTTTACCAACTACTCCAGACACTCAGTATGGTGGAAGACATATTGGTTTAAAACTTGGATGCTCCATTCAAACACCAGCATATACAGTGAATCGATTATGTGGTTCAGGTATTGAAGCAATTGTTCAGGCTAAAAGACTTATTCAGCATGAAAATCATGATTGTGTGCTAGTAAGTGGTTCTGAAAATATGTCTATGGCTCCGCATTTAGTTTATGGTTCTAGATTTGGAACAAAGTATGGAAACTTAAAAACAGCAGATTTACTTCTTGATACTTTAACGGATTCTCATACAAATACCCCTATGGGGATAACAGCTGAAAATCTAGCTGAGCAGTATAATATTTCTCGTGATGATTGTGAGAAATTCGCTATGAACTCTCATTTAAAATCATCAAAGGCAAATTCAGAGGGACTTTTAAAAGACGAAATATTTCCAATGCAGTTAAAAAAGGGATCTATTGATAAGGATGAGCATATTCGACCTGATATTTCATTAGCAGAAATGCAGAAATTGCGAACTAGTTTTAAAACAGATGGAACTGTTACTCCTGCAACAGCTTCGGGTATTGTTGATGGTTCAGCGAGTGTAATTATTGCTTCAGAAGATTTTGTAAAAAAGAATAATTTAACTCCACTATGTGAAGTGATCGATTCAAGCGTAATTGGTGTTGAGCCAACGTGTATGGGAATCGGACCTGCTCCGGCTATAAATTTACTTTTAGAGAAAGTTAAGCTGAAACTAGAGGAAATTGATCTAGTTGAAATTAATGAAGCATTTGCTGCCCAAGCACTTGCTTGTGCAAAAGAGCTAGGATTAAATTTAGATAAGTTAAATGTTTGGGGTGGAGCAACTGCAATTGGCCATCCACTTGGAGCAACGGGAGTGAGAATTACTCATACTTTGGCTCGACAATTAAAGCATTTTAATAAGCAGTGGGGAATTGCATCTGCTTGTATCGGTGGCGGTCAAGGTATAGCAATTTTATTGAAGAGATAATGGAAAAAATAGAACTTTCGCAAAAAGACATTGATTCATTTTTTGGTTGGTTAGATCTCAATTTAACGAATATTACTTGGGAAGGCCGAAACAGAAAAATGTTTAATGAATTCTGGAAACTAGTTTTTATTCCAGGTACAGAGTTGCAAAGTACATTTTCTAATTTTAATTTAATTTTACAAAATATTACAGCAGGTACATTTACCTCTTGGATTAAGTGGCTTCGCTCACAATTTATTATTTATATTTTTAAATATAAAGATCTTTCAATAAAAGAAATTTCTGATGTTTGCTCAATAAAAATAAATCATATTGCTCTAATTTTAAGAGATTATTTTGCAGACATTTATCCAGCCAATGAAGAAATCATTAACGATTTAATGCAAATAGCAGATGATTTCTCTGAAAAATCAAAAATTACCTATACTGTTTTTTCTGAAAATCTCGATGAAGAATTTGCTGTTGATGTTTATGCTAGGGAAGATGAAATATTAATGGCAAATCTTGAGGTGACTTTATTTAAGGATTTCCCAAAAATCATTAAAACTCTTAATAAAAGATCGGAAAACAAAAAAATATTATCAATTGATGCAGAGACAGGAATATCTCTTAAAAGGCAATTGATCTTTTTTAAAGAGGTTTTTGCATTGTTAATCATTGCGGCGACCTTAATGTTTGTTGTGGTTCAAGGTAATAAATATTATGAAAAAAACTTAGCAAGTAAAATTTCACTTTTTCAACCTAACTTTTTCTGGCTAGATACCTCGCTTTCTTATAAGGAGAAGTCACAAGGTAAGGTTGAGGTACAAATTAAGGAATTAGATTTAGTCGAAGATAAAAGTATTGATCTGGAAATTGATTCAGATGAGCAGCGTTTTGATGTTGAATCAGAAATGGTTATTACTTCAGTAGATGATATACCTCAAAATTTAGGTACAGCTGAATTTGAAGATAGTGAATATGAAGAAAAGAGAAAGGGTGGCTATAGAGATTCACGTTATGGAAGCACAAAAACCTATAAAATAATGATGCGATCTGAAGCTCCAGATGAAACAAAAATAGAAATTAATAAATTAGCGGATAAGTTTGAAGCTAAGCCCTTGGGTGAAGTTAAACCGGGAACAATTATTCCTGGAGGACTTTATTATAATCTTTTAGTGCCTTCTAAAAATCTTAAAGATTTTCTTGCACAAATTGATAACATTAAAAACGTTACGATTTATGAATCAAAATCAAGTAGGGGCGCACCTTACGGGCAACGTAAAGTTTTTATTTGGGTTAAATCAATTTAATTTTTAGGCGGAGTTTTTTTGGTTTCACCAGTGAAGTATTTATCGATCTGTTCACCTGATAAAATAATTGTTGAATTTGCACCGCTACTTGCAGGGCTCTTTCCATCAGATTTATCAGCATCTCTTACTTTTTTAGCGTAATTATCTTTAGCATTTGACTGGCTTAATTCTGCATCTCGTATAGAGGTAAACTGCTTTCTTTCACCATTTTCTTCAACTTCCATATAGCCCATCACAATATTTGAATAGTGATAGAGTTTTTCTAATTTTTCTTTTTTGTTTTCAGCAGCTTCAGTAACATTTTCAAAAGTGTCTTTGATATCTTGATCTTTTTCAGCTTTAGAGTTTGCGTCCTTTTTAACGCTCATATCTTGAAGTTTTTTATTAAATTCTTGAACTAGGGCATAGCGTTCAGCTTTGAATTTCTCTCTAAGCTTTGCTCTTAATACTTCAAGCTCAGCATCTACCTCATTGACAATATTGTGATAACCATTAGATTTGGCAAATTCAATTAATTCATCTTTATCTTCAATTGAATCAATTTTTCTAGCTATAATTTGTGTTTGAGCTTCATGGGCAAGTAAAAGATCATCATTTTCTTTGCTAGATATTTCTCTAAATAAAGTTTCACACTCAGGAGCATTTAAATTATTTTTACATTTATCTTTTGCTTCTTTTAAATCTTTGTCATCAAAATTTTCTCTGATATTTTCAGATGTTATAGTTGTAATATCATCTATTTTTTCACCATCAGCTTTTCCCGTATAAAATCCAGCTTCAACAAAACTAGTATTATAGCCTTTTGTTCCTCTTAGCTCTTTCCAGCGCTCTTCATTTTTTGCAGTCTCAGCTAAAGTGTTTCTATAATTTCTCATTCTTTTTACAATTAAACATGAAGTAGCATAATTTTGTTCAGCACAGACTTTACCTGTTTGATCATCACATTTACCTTGAAAAATATCTTTATCTGTTTCAATGGAAAGATCGCTTTTTGTACCACCACTAGATAAGTATTCTTTATTAATTTCACTCTGAGTTTTGGATTTATAGTTATCACTCGTTTTTGTGAGGTTTTTAATTTTTTCCTCATAAGTATTACAAAATATTTGAGCACTGCTTAAGCAGAGATTAAACTTATGCTTTTCAAGTTCTGGATTAGATATTTCTGTGATTTTAATTTTCTCATCCAACTCAAGTTCTGCTCTTGTTTTTTGAGGGCCGACATCTAGACAAGTTGTTAACGCCTCAGAATTATCATTAACTACAGTTGATGTAGTAGGAACGGGACTTGATTTATTGTCTAAGCTTTCTCTTAAACTTTTATTTATTCTTCCAGACCAACTTAAAATAGGAGCTGAAGCATTACAGTTATCTTTAAATTTCACGTAGTTCATGCAATAATCAAATGTGTCGCGATAAAAACTCTTTGTGAGATTTGAAGCATGTATTTTATTGAAGGTATCATGGCTTACTTGTTTTAATTCCATTAAACCTTTTTTATCTGGATCTTCAACACCGTAAAGAATTTTATTTAATCTTTTTCCAATAAAATCTTTTATCTGAGCAGATTCTTTATTCGTGGTTATTCCAAATTCTTCAAGTTTTAATCCGGATGAGAGTTCATTTAATTGTTCATCAGATAATTGATCTATATCTTGCATGAAACATTTTCTAATTTCTTTTTTTCTTGTATCACCTTGTAGGTTTGAAAATTTATCGGTGCAACCTTTATAAAAAGACGAATTGGAAATAAGTTTTCCGACTTGCTTTTCTTTTATCATAGTTAAGTGAGATGTTCCTTCAGTGATTTCTTTGTCGTCGGCGAGTTGAATAGTTTTCCCATCACCTTCAGCGAATTCTCCAGCAAATAAATTTGCTGAAAAAATGATTAAAATAATCCACAAAATTAAAGGTTTATGCCTTTTCATTTAGTACACCTCTACCTCTATTTTATCGGTAAAATTGACTAAAAAGTTTAGGTATTTGAATTATGCGCTATTTAGTAGGTAAGTATTTAAAATTACATTGCATCATTAGAGATTGAAAACAATGTTTTTACCTCTCTAAGTAGGCGATGCGAGCGTCCAAGGTACATCCACTGCTTGAAAAAACCAATTATCATAGCTGTGATAAACCCATAAATTACACCAGAATGGATAATTTTTCTTACCATTCCAGTATCGTGTGCTCCACCAAGTAGAAAACCAAGTGTACCTAAGACAAGCATCAGCATTGTCCATGGGATAGTTTGACGTTTTGCAAGTGTGCTATCAAAAACATATTTTCTAACTTTTTTAATATACGGTTCTAAATCTTTAGGGGCCTCGTCAAAAAGTTCGGCTAAGTTTCCTTCTGAGTGAAGTACATTCCAAATATTTGTGATGAGTCTTGAAACACCAATAAAATAAAACATGACAAAAGCTTGGATAAAAATCACATATATAAAAGAAGGAATTGCGATCTGAATATGATTCATTGAAAGTTCAATTTTTCCTAGCGCAGAAAGTGACGTTAAAGCTATGCCGAAAAGCATTAAAAATAAAAGTGATCTCAATAAATACGCCATTAGACTTTTCCTTAAGCTGATAATTCTTAGTAGGCAATTTCTTGTCAAGACCGCCTATTTTTGTTAATTAACAGATGCTTTTCATACAACATTATTTACTAAAAGCAAAATACATAGCTTTTTATAAGTTCACATCTTAAAGGACATTGATGACTGAAGATATCAATTCAGATAAAACAGAAAAAATTTTAGAAAAACCTTTGATGGGTGGAATTGCTGTTCCGGTTGCTATCGTTTTGGTGGGAGCTCTAATAATTTTTGGTGTTACAAGAATGCTTTCAGTAGGTAAGACCTATCGAGACCTCGTCTCAGAGCTGCATTCAAAGACTTTTGGAAATAGATGGGTAGCTGCTTATGAGCTTTCAAAAGTTATTGCATCTAAACAAGTTCCTGAAAAAGACTTGCCTTGGTTAGTCGAAAATTTATCTACTGTTTATAAGAATTCAATTGATGCACGGACAAGAAATTTTATTATTTTGGCGATTGGATCAATTGGAACTAAAGATTGTTTAGAAACATTAAAACTGGCCATCAATGATAAAGACGCCCAAGTAAAATTTAACGCTATTGTATCAATTGGAAATTTTGATTCATCAATGCTTGAAGGTTTTGACTGGAGCGTTATTACTAAACTTTTAGAATCAACTGATGCAGGGATTAGACAAGTTTCTAGCTACGCGTTAGCAAACCATAAAGTTGAAAAAGCAGCCTTGAGTATCAGATTTTTATTAGCTGACAGTGATATTACAGTTAAACACGCTGCAGCGATTTCACTTATAGCCTTTAAGAGTGAAGCCGCAATTAAGAATTTAAAAGAAATTCTCGAATTGGATTCTAAAGTAAATACATTTTATGATGCATCACAAATAGAAACGTTGAAAATTAGTTTGATTAATGCACTGATTAAAGAAAAGTGGAATATTTTAACAGATGAAATAGAAAAATTAACGGTTAACGCGGGGAATACAAAGCTTTCAGTTAAGGCGGCAGAAGCGTTAAATATATTGAAAAATTAGAAGATTATCTTCATAATAGTAAGGAATTTCAAAAACTTATAATGCAATAGTATCTTCATGTTACGAAGATAAATAAAGGTTTATTAAAATGAGTGAAATTAGTGACACAAGAAAATCTAGTTTAAATCGACGCGAATTTTTTAGCTATCTTTCAGTTGGTTGGATAACTTTTACGGCAGCTGTTGGTGGGCTTGCAAGTTTTGCATTTCGATTTTCTTACCCAAACGTAGTTTTTGAACCAGCAATGGATTTTATCGCGGGCTTACCTGATGAATATGAAGAGGGTGTAGACGAGAGATGGAAAAATGGTTTTGGTGTTTGGATTTATAAAAAAGATGGAAGATTTGTAGCTCTATCAAATATTTGTACTCACTTAGGTTGTATTCCAACATGGCTTCCAGC